>JAVBNP010000073.1:0-32391 GCA_031551455.1 Bacteroidales bacterium
TATATAGTTTTCTTTGCCCGATATGACCCCACCTTCAACAGAACAATTGCGAATAATGCCACCCGAATTGTTGCCCACTAATCCACTGATAGATCCGATTCCCGAAATGTTTACGTTTTTGACCTTAACGTTTTCTACAATGGCGTTAGCCGAAATATATCCGAATAAAGATGTAAACTCGTGAGGCATTGGTCTTTCCAAAAGAGTTATTGTGAGATTAGAAATCGTTTTATGATTGCCGTCAAAATATCCTTCGAACTTATTATTTACGCTGCCAATAGAAATCCACCCTTGCCCTGATGCGTAAGAAGAAAGATCAATGTCGTATTTTAAACGAAAATATTTATCTTTTCCGGCCTCTCCCGCATAATTTCTAACGTTACAAAGTTGTTCTGCATTAGCAATTAACCAAGGAGATTTTTTTGATCCGTTACCACTGTCAAATTCTTGAGCATTAATTTTACAAGTCAGAACAATGAATAATATAAATATGACAAATAATGTGTAAATTGTGTTTGATAATGATACTTTCATAATGTAAACATGTCAAAGGTTTGCAGTAAATATTTTAAATTTAAACAAATATATGATAATGACAATTAATTATATTTTACATCTCACTTGTCACCAAAGGTTACTGTTAATTTCTTAAATTCAAAGGTAATATTAATAATCGAAAAATAAAAGATAAATTTATAAAACAAACCCCATACGTAAATCGTACGGGGTTTATTTTATGAATTAAAAAGTTACGCTTCTTTAAAAATTCGTAATGGGTTTGTATTTGGGAACCAAAGACTTCATAATCATCCAGCCGATTAAATAAGCAACGGCACAGATACAGAAAATAATGAAATATCCGGCAGGTTTACCCTCAAAACCCATAAAGGTCATTTGAGTTTTGTCGGCATGCACGAATAAGTTTCCGGCGCTCTTTTGCAGAATCATGGAACCGATACCGCCGGCCATACCTCCGATGCCGGTAATACTGGCAATGGCACTCTTGGGAAACATATCCCCGATGGTGGAGAAAATATTGGCCGACCAAGATTGGTGAGCAGCTCCGCCGATACCAATTAAGATAATGGGAAACCACGGCGAAATGGTGCCCAACGGTTGCGCCAGCAAAACAAGCAACGGGAAGAAAGCAAAAATCAACATTGCCCGCATACGAGCAGCATACGGATTCAATCCCGTCTTGTTAATAATGATGGTCGGTAATTTCCCTCCGAAAATGGATAACATGGTAATGGCGTAAAGCGTGAAAAGCAATGCAATACCGATACCTTCGGTTGTCTTAATGCCAAACTGTGTGTTCAGATAAGACGGCGTCCAGAAAAGGAAAAACCACCATACCCCGTCGGTCATGAATTTGCCGACGGCAAAAGCCCATGTTTGCTTGTAAGAAAAGCATTTCCAAAAAGGCATTTTCTTTTCTTCCAATGCTTCCGAAACTCCGATAAGGGCTTCTTCATGTTTATCTTGTTCAATGTATTCGAGTTCGACTTTGTTCACATGCTTGCTTTTTGCCGGAGCATCATACATAAATACCCAAAATCCCATCCAAACAAAGCCGAGAACGCCGATAACGATAAAAGCCATGTCCCAACCCAATGCTTTAGCCAATAAAGGAATGCTTAACGGGGCAAATAATGCGCCTATGGAAGCGCCTGCATTGAAGATGGACGTGGCATAAGCGCGGTCTTTTTTGGGAAAATATTCGGCCGTAACCTTGATGGCTGCGGGAAAGTTGCCGGCTTCACCCAAAGCCAACACCGATCGGGCAAATAAGAAACAATACATACTGATGGTGGCAATGGCCACGGCTGCATCGCCCGTAGCAGCGGCAAGTTCGGCAGCACTGTGCAACCCGACGTTGGCTTCGGTAACTATGCCGCAAAGTGCGTGAAGACATGCTCCGATCGACCATATGCCGATAGCCCAAAGAAAACCTTTTTTGGTTCCCATCCAATCGATGAAACGACCGGCAAACAACATACAAACGGCGTACATGATGGAAAAAACGGAAGTGATGGTACCGTAGTGCGATTCATCCCAATGAAATTCCGGCTTAATGAATTCGTCCCATGTTAACGACAAAACTTGTCGGTCGAGATAATTAATCGTGGTCGCGAAAAAAAGCAACGCACAAATGGCCCACCTGTAGCTTGACATTTTTTCGGTTACACCTTTAATATTATTCATAATGATGATGTTGATGAGTTATTGTTTTTTCTTTCGATAAGTTGAAAAGTTAACGGCGTACTTTTGCGATAACGGCAAACACGTTGTTACACAGATCCGTAATTTTTTCCCAGTCTTTGGATGCCATCACGTCTTTCGGAAAAAGATTCGAACCCATTCCCACGCAAGTGACTCCCGCATCGAACCATGCTTTGAGGTTTTCTTCGGTCGGTTCCACGCCTCCCGTCGGCATGATGCTCGACCACGGACAAGGACCTTTTACGGCGGCAACGAACTTGGGACCTCCAACGGAGGATCCCGGGAATATTTTGACGATTTCGGCGCCCAATTCTTCGGCACGCGAAATATCGTTAAGTGAACCGCATCCGGGGCTCCAAGCTATTTTGCGGCGGTTGCATACGACGGCCATCTCTTCTTTCAGCACGGGCGATACAACAAAATTGGCACCCAACTGTATGTATAAAGAAGCTGTACCCGCATCTACCACCGATCCCACGCCGAGAATCATGTCGGGCAGTTCTTTCGCAGCCCATTTATTCAATTCGGCGAATACCTCGTGAGCGAAATCGCCGCGGTTGGTAAATTCGAATACGCGAACACCGCCGTCGTAACATGCTTTTAATACTTGTTTGGCCGTTTCTGGTTGCGAGTGATAAAATACGGGAATCATACCCGTTTCTTTCATTTTCAGTGCTACTTCGATTCTGGTGAATCTTGCCATTTTCGTTTGACTTAAAGGTTAATGAATGATTTATTTCATATGTACCGCAAGGTCGTACAAATTCAATTTGTACAAAGTTAGCGGATAAATCGAGACAAGCAACCGAAAAAACGGGCAATTTGAACGATATTGAGTGTAAATTACTTTTGTTTAGCCTGTTGTAGTTTTATTGTAATATGTAGAAATATCCGGCGTCGCAAAAAAACGAAATCGATTACGTTTTTATGCTTCCGGTAAGCACAGGTCGGTTTTTGTTATTTCTTTCTTCGGTTTGTTTCCGTAATAAACGGCAATCAACGATACGGCCCCCGCCAAAATCAATAATAAGGAAGTGGTTGAATGCGAAATGGTGGCATATGCCAGTCCGTCGTCTTTCGACAATCCGAAAATGGTCAAACCGGTGGAGACGATCCAATGGTAAGCGCCGATGCCGCCCTGTACGGGAATAATGAAGGACAGGGAGCTGAGTACAAGTACGAACAATGCATCGCCCGCACCGAGCGAAGATGTGCCGCTCAAAGCAAAAAACATAATATATGTTTGCAAAAAATACATGCCGAAAATAAGAATGTTTAATCCCGCAAACCATCCGATATTTCGGACTTCGGATACCGATTTGACGCCGTTCAACACACCTTTGGCCAAATCTTTTATTTTCCGTAAAGCGCTTATTTTCGCCAATTGCGATTTAAAAACCTTATAAAGCACAACGAAAGAAATCAGAATCAAGACGGAAGCAATGATAATCCATTTGATGTTGACCGCACCGGGGATTTTTCGAATAATCGGATGAAAAATGTTTTCCGTCATGAAATTGCCCACAACCTCGAAGCGTAAAATCAAGATCAAACACAATAAGACGATTGACATCAGTACATCGAAAGCTCGTTCGACAATGACCGTTCCGAAAAGACGATCGACGGGAATTTTATCGGTACGATTCAGTATGCCGCAACGGGTTATTTCGCCGATGCGCGGGAATACGAAATTGGCTAAATAACCGATATTGATGCCGTTCAATATGTGTGATATTTTGGGGCGAGCTCCCAACGGTTCGATAAGCAGTTGCCAACGATATGCCCGGAATATGAGCGCCAAAAGGGCAAAAAGACAAGATAAGGCCACCCAACGATAATCGGCATGTTTGATTTGCTGCATCAAATCGTTCAAATTGATTCCTTTGAACGCGAAATAAAGCAAAACAAGCCCGACAAGCAGAAAAAAAACAAACTGCAGCGACTTGACCAATTTTTGATTCACTTTCACACCAACTTGTTGGTTACCGTATCGGGGAATATGATGGAAGGTTTAAATGTTTTGGCTTCTTCGAAGTCCACGGAAGCATACGACATGATGATGACAACGTCGCCCACTGCCACTTTACGGGCTGCGGGACCGTTGAGACAAATCATTCCCGTTCCGCGGCCACCTTTGATGATGTATGTTTCGAATCGTTCGCCGTTATTGATGTCAACAACGGATACTTTCTCAAATTCGATCAAATTTGCAGCATCCATTAAATCTTCGTCAATGGTAATGCTGCCCACATAATTGAGGTTAGCCTCGACGACAGTAACTCTGTGGATTTTCGATTTCAGTATTTCTATTTTCATCCGCGAATGATTTATTTTTTTTCGAAATAAGACCCGTAAAAACTCCGTTCGGGAAATATTCGGTTTTGATTTTCTTGTTTGTTTATACGTTAATACGCAATGTTATCGATTAAACGAACGGCACCCACGCGAACGGCAATGCAACCTTGCAACGCTTGTTCGCCGTATTGCACAACCGATTGTAAGGTATCCCGATCCACAATGTCGAAATATTCGGTTTGCAATTCGGGAACATTGTTTATTTGATCGATAACAAATGTTTTGAGTTCATCGATCGGCATTTTACCGATCATTTCTTTGCTTTTAAATAAAGTTTCGGCTATTTTCGGAGCATTGCGACGTTGTTGCGGCGTAAGAAGCACATTGCGCGAACTCATGGCCAATCCGTCGGGTTCGCGAACAATCGGGCAACCGATAATTTGAATCGGATAATTCATCATTTTCGTCATTCGTAGGATAATCGCCAACTGCTGGAAATCTTTTTCGCCGAAATATGCCTTATCGGGTTGCACGATGTCGAATAATTTGCTGACGATCTGCGCCACGCCGTTAAAATGGCCCGGACGATGCGCGCCTTCCATAACCTTGTCGAGCCTTCCGAAATCGAAGGTACGGGTATCTTCCTCGGGATACATTTCTTCCGCGGACGGAGCAAATACAACGTTGCATCCCACCGGCTCCAACTTTTTTACGTCTTCCAATAATGTACGCGGATATCGCGCCAAATCATTTTTATCGTTGAATTGCGTGGGATTAACGAAGATGCTGACCACCGTTACGTCGTTTTCGCGGCAGCAACGTTCCGTCAACGAAATATGTCCGGCATGCAAAGCGCCCATGGTAGGAACAAAACCGATATCCGCACCGCCGTTTTTGTACGACTTGAGCGTTTGTTCCAACTCTTTTTTTGTCTCGATGATTTTCATTTACGTTAAAATCCGATAATAAGAGGGGCAAATGTACGAGAAATTCTTAAAACGAAATCGGAAAAACCGACAATGAAGCATTTCTTCGAAGAAAATTACGTGACGACAATTCATTTCGGTTTCGCCGCAATAATCTAATTAACGATCGATGCCGTTGTTGCTTTACCTGTTTCATCGGACGAAGAATCGGGTTTATTCTCTTCGATCGCTTCCGGTTCATCTTCGCGGCGAATCGGAGTCTTCTTGCGATTAAATAAATCTTTCAAATGATTGAAATCCTCGCGAAACAATAACCCGATACCTTGCGTGTAAGGCGCTTGGTCGAATTGGTAACGTTCGTTTGATCGATTGAAAGCCTTGAATCTCAATTTTCCGCTTTTATTCAATTTGATGTCGAACGTGAAATCGCCGACAACGTTACTCGAATTTTCGACATTTTTCGTCCCGCCGACCTCATAATCCATGTGGAGGCTCCAAACATCGGTATTCACGTCCATACCGAAATTTTGGCCGGTCATTTCCGTTCCCGGATGATACGAGAAGTCGATACCGACATTGTTGCTTGAAAGCATGTGTCCCAATTGGCTGGTTAAAAATTCCGAAGCAGTGGCCAAGCCCATTGATTCGAGACCCGATCCGGACGATCCTCCCGTTTCCGCATTGGGATCGGGATAGAATCGGTTCATTACCAGCAAAGCGAGAAATTGACGCGTCATCGATTCTTCGGTACCGGTAGCGGCGCTCAAAAATGAACGGATCACTTGATCGGCATTCGGCATTTGCAATTCGAAACGGATGTTTGGATTCGTTAATCGATTGTTGATGTGTAAAATACATTCCACGGGAACGGAACGTTTGTAATTTTCATCGCCCATGAGATCGTAAAGCGACGGTTTGGCCATATATATCGCTTTGAGATTAACCAATGCGTTCATCGGACTGCCGTTCCATGTGATCACTCCGCCCTTTTCGAGAGTGAACTTTTTGTTGATGACGTTTTTCAACGTAAAAAGATAATCGCCATCTTCGACGGTGTACGTGCCGTACATATCGAATTTATTGTTGGCGATGTTGAGTCTCAAGTTGCCGGAGCCTCTTGCCCGCATAATATCGCCGATTTTGGAGTCGAAAATAAGTTGCGCTTCGGCATCGGGCGTTACATCCATGTTGATGTTGATTGCGAACTTCGGTTCGGGTGTCGGCTCGTCGGAATTAACGTTTCTTCGCATCCGCCTTCTTTCGGTCGTGTGTATTTGCGCACGCGGCGTATGATCGACAAACGAAATGAACGTGGTTTTGGCAACTTCATCGCTCGAAGTCAAGGGAATGTTAAACCGTGTATTTTTTTCGGTGCGGGCGTTTATGTCCAAACGGATATCTCCGGGTATTCCGGAAATTCGAATATTTCCCGTAGCAAACGCCTTTCCGTAGAATAAATTGTTATCGCGTTCCTGCGTGTTAAGCACTTCGAGATTTTGTGCATTAAATGATAAGTCGAAACTGATTTTTTTGAAATTTTCCATGGCAATATTTCCCGTTGCTTTGCAGGAATTACCCAATCGGTCGAAAATCTCAATATTTTTGAACAACAAAGCATTGTTTTTTATTTCCGTACTTCCCGAGAAACTGTACCGCGTTTTGGTGTAATCGAGCACGAGACCGGTTCTTTGCAAGTCAACTTCTCCGTTCAGCAGCGGATTACCGAGGTTTCCGGTCAATTTCAAACTGCCGGACAACATTCCTTCCAATCCGGTAAATATACCTTCGAGATAAGGTTGGAAGATCTTAATCGGTGTTTTTTCCACATGTACGTCAAAATTTAACGCTCGATTCGAAATAAAATAATTTCCTTTTATACCCAAGGTTTGCAAATCATTTAAAATCGATTCGGTTTCGATGCGAACGCTTCTGTTGAGGCTGTTCCACGAAGCGGTAATATCCGTATTCCCGAACAAACCGTCGTTGAGTGAAAAATCATCGATGTGCAGATCCGCAACAAAAACGGGTACGTTATACAAATTCGACAACGAAGCTGTTCCGTTGGCAATCCCTCCAAACAACAATTTGTCGAAGTGCAGGGATGAATTTAGTGCCGATAAATTCAAATCGTTTACTTGAACCGAAAGTTTGTCTTCTTCCCTTCGTGAGACGGTTCCCGTAATCAAAATTTCCTGTTTGCCCATCGTCGCGCGGAAATTATTCACTTTAATCGCCGTCGAATCTATTGATACGCCTTGATGCGTTAAAGCCCATGTGTCTCCGGAAGCGACAATTCGTCCCGGTAAGGAGAAAATATGTATTGCCGGTATTTTTCGTTTGGGACTTTTCAAGAAAAATATTTTGGAACTCAAGCTGCCCCGATTGAGCAACGAGTCCCAATTATTCCATCGGATATCCAATCCCGTGCTGTCGCCCCTTGTATTGGAAATCAATGTCAAATTTTCGAACGACATGTTATCGTTCAATCTGAAAATACGACAACCCGCTTCCGCAACGAATACCGAATCTTCAAAACTTCCGTTCACATACAAATCGCGCCATCTTTTACCGTCGAGGTTCATGTAAGGTACATTCAGCACAAACCGGACGTCTTTTTGCGCCGGATTGTAGATACCTTCCAATCGGGTACCCCTCGATATCCGAAATTCGTTCACGAAAAAATTGGTCAATTTTTCGGTTTCCTTAAACTCTGCCTCGAAACGAAAATTGTTGTGCGACAAACTGTCGGAACTTACGGATGCCGGAACCCATGCCGGAGAATAATTTTTTACGAGCGAAAAAAAAGATTCGGGTAATTTCAAAAATTGATATTGTCCCCAAATTTCGGCATCCAAAATATCGGAACGCAGAATAAATCGATTGGTATCGCGAATGGCCTTCGTAAAAAGGAGCATGTCGTTAATTTCTATTTCCCTTCCGTTGCGGCGAATCAACGAATTTTTCAATTCGAGCTCGCCTTTCATATTATCGATATTGGTGCCCGAAAATACGGCTTTGATGCTGAATGCGGCAAAAGAAGTCGTATCCGCGTCCACCAGTTTAAGATTATACAATTTGGCGCGTTCCACGTTTGCCCAAAAGTCATATTCGGGAACGGGATTTGTTAAGTCGACTTTTCCCGAGAAATCCATTTTGATGTTCGGTTCGGCGATTGTCAATTGCCCGTCGTAGGTTCGGTTATTGATCGCTCCGTTAACGCTGATGTTCCGATATTCATATTCTCTCAATTCGATGCTTCCGATAAGACCTTCGATCGTTGCATGAATATTGCCCCGTCCCGAGGCCGCGCCGTCCACCAGCCCCGACATGGTTACTTCGCCGATGGAAGGCTGTGTCAATAACCGGCCTAAATGGAATCGTTCGGTTTTCAGCGCGCCGTGAAACGTGAAAGTCGTATCCGCACTGCCTCCCATTACGGGTTTGATGGATAAGTCGGTGGACAAATTTCCCAAATCCGTGGTAAAAGTACCGTACGTAACAAAGTCGTCGAAAAATCCGGTAAAGTTGCCTTTATAACCGATATTCGCAAGTCGATGCATGGTTTCCGGAAGGTTCACGTGACCGGTGCGCGATTTGGGTAATTGAATCCGTTCGATGTCCGAAGGACAAGTTTGCAAATCGGTAACGTCGGCATAGATCAAAGTTGATCGCAAATCGGGCAGCCCCTTCACATCAAAATTGCAATTGATTCGGGTCATTTTTCCGAAACCGACAAACATTTTTTCACCTTTCATGTTTTCCACGGTTCCCGTCACTTTTCCTTTTACCGATATGGTGTCGGGATAAGTTTTAAAGAGAGGGACGAAATCGGCTAAATCGTCGCATGTTACTTTCGACGGTTCAACATCCAAACTCATAAACACCTTAGAAATGAAGTTACCGCTGCCGAAGTCTTGAAACGAATCGAACAGAAAAGAAGCATCTTTGGCTTTCACTTCGGAAGACGAAGTGAGAATATATACATTTTTGAATGACAGATTGTTGCGGTTGACCAAAAAATCGGCCGACAAAAATTTGAGGTCAAGTCCGCATTTCTCGACGCAAGCCAATTTTCTGATTCGGAAAACCACACCGCCTTCTCCTTCCTTACCCAAACGAAAATCGGAGATATTCAAATTAAGCCGGGATACTTCGATATCCGCATAATCCATTCCAAACGGGCGGTCAAATGTCTTGACGGGATTTTTGAACGAGAAACTGCAATCATTCAATTCCACGGACTGCATGCCGAATAACCATCGCGGTTTGTTGCTTGTCGTGTCTTCGGATTTCAATTTATCCACGATGAACTTAATGTTGATCGCATCGGTTGACGGATCGATGGCAAACCGTATGTCGGCCCGGTTGAGCACTGCCTTACGGACTTCGATGTTTCGCGACGAAAATGCAAAAAGATTCAACCGTCCGATCAATTCGGGTACCAGCAATATGGTATCACCCCGTTGATCCGTAACACATAAGTCGTGCAATGTTACCTTGTTGAACCACGATACGTGAATATCACGGAAAGTAATGTGATTTCCCAGTTCTTCTGACAGCATCTCGGTAACCCGTCTCGCAACCATGTTTTGCACCTTACTTTCGGTTACGGCAAAAAACAATATTGTCGGTAACGAAATGATAACCAACAAGAAGATTCGTAGTATTTTTTTTGATTGCGTGATATTCCTGCTTTTTATATCAAAACCATATACAAATATCAAACCGTTTTAAGTACGTCGGATGACATTTATCGTTAATGGTAAAAAAAGCAAAAATAATTGATTAATAGGATATATAAAGTGTCTGTAATCTTGTACCCCTCGCAATAATTGTAAAAAATGTTATGTTGTTTGTTTATTTTATTGATAATGAAATAAATAACGAATAATCAATAACTGCAAAAAATATGCTTTTCGAGTAATTTATTTCATTGAATCATTTTCGGATTGTTCCGATTCCGGTGAATCGGGTGAGCCCTCGGGAACTTCTTCTTTCGACTTTTCTTCTTCCGTCTTTTTTTGAGGCTTGGGCGGTTTTATTCCGGGTTGTTTCGGTAATTCCCTTTTTCTTAGTTTTTTATCTTTCGGACGATCTTTAACATCTTTGTAATATTTCCAATGCCCCTTTTTAAATTTAAGCGCATCGCGATACAAATCGGGCTCGTAATATTCGTATTCGCCCACCAAGTAAGGCATTAACGGCGACAGATGATCAAATTCGATTCTTCGTCTGAACCACTCGTATTCGAGATACATGCTTTGATGTGCAGCGAACTCGAAAATGGCACGATGCCTTGTCCGACCGTTTAACTCGATGATGGGAGCGCCGAATCGAGGTTCTCCGTTTTTGTCGAACGTTACCACTTCAATTATTTTCTTTTTTGTCTGCAGATCATTCATATCCAATCCCAAAAGCGTATAATACACTCTTTTGTCCTTTGCTTTTCTTTTGGGAATGACCTTGTAATACAGCGTTCCGAACCATTCGTCCGGTCCGAGCACTTGTCGTTCGGGTTTTACGATGGAATCCGATCTATCGGTTAATCGAATGACTTTATTGGGCATTTTTTTCTTGCCCGGAAAAATAATCAATGCGAAATGCCGATGTGTTCCATCGCGCATGGAATGGTTCCAATTAAAAATACGAAACTGCTTGCGCGGTGCATATATCTTGCCGATCATGCGCAACGAATCGAATTTGTACTTGTAAGCGGAAGGAAGGACGAGCGTTTGCTCCAATATTTCTTCTATCTGCAAATGTTTTTGTACGGCAAAACTATCGTCTTTTGTTTCTTTTATTTCTTTAAACAGTTGTTGTATGGAGAGCTCGATCGGATGAAAATCTACGGGCGGATCTTTCTTCTTACCGAATATATCAAACGACTTTGATATTAATAATATGGTGATGAAAACAAATAAAACATTTCTTTTCATATTCCTTTGCATTTGCATCGGTATTGATGCATATCGCCGTTTTTGACCCCGTTAACGTACGATAACGTTCAAGTCTTTTAACAATTTATCTTTATATGATTTCCCGATCGGAATGGTATTTCTGGCTTTGTCGCCGGTTTTTATGTGAATGGCATTGTCCTCAATGCTGTGGATGCTTCCAACATTAACGATAAACGATCGATGCACGCGCACGAATTGTTTCGGAGGGAGTTTTTCTTCGATGGCTCTCATCGTGAAATGGATGGTATACTTTTCGGTAAAAGTATTGATAATCACATAGTTTTCCATAGCTTCAACCCATAGAATGTCCGAATATTTCAGCTTAATCAACGACGAATTATGTTTGATGAATATTTCGTCACCTTTCGAATGCAATCGGCTTTTCTCTTGACGTTCTTGGGCCTTATTTACGGCCTTACAGAAACGACTGTATGTGAACGGTTTCAGCAGATAGTCGGTAACATCATATTCAAATGCATCTATGGCGTATTTGTCCTTCGATGAGATAATGATGATTTGAGGCAAATTATTTAATGCGTTTAAAAAGTCGATACCGCTCATCTCGGGCATTTCTATATCCAAGAATATCAATTCGATATTTGCATTCGAATTCAATACGTTGATGGCTTCGACGGCGCTTGACAGCGAATGCAACAATGTAAGCGATTCGGTTTTTTTGACGAAATCCTCCGTTATCTTTCTGACAAAGCTGTCATCATCTATGATAATACAATTCATTACGATGTATTAAAAATGGTGTGGACAAATTTAGTGATTATTTGAAATAAACGAACATTTTTATGTTCTATTTTCCTCCGATAGCCGATTGATTAACATTTGAGGATTTTTTACCGAACACTTAAGCCACTCCGCACGCAACGGTTCTTTTTCGGAATCGTTTAGTTGCCAATCGACGGCGCTTTGTTTTATTTTTTGCACCAACGTGTTCATTATAATACCGGCCGAGACCGATATATTTAAACTCTGCGTAAATCCGCACATGGGAATCTTTAAATGTTCGTCGGCCTCTTTCAGAATGCATTTTGATACACCTTGATGTTCGTTGCCGAAAACGACGACAAACTTTCCTTTGGTTACGTCAAAATCGGATAATTCGATGCTTCCTTCTTGCAGTGAGGTTGCCGCAATACGATAACCTTCGGATTTTAATCGGGTAATTGCTTCGATCGAATTATGGTCTCCGTTATTAAATTTTCGTATGTTCAGCCACTTGTCGGAACCTTTTACCACAAAGGGATTGATTCTGTATGAATTGTAATTTTCGATAATGTGTATATCCTGTATGCCGAAACATTCGCATGTGCGCAATACGGCGCTGGCATTTTGCGATTGAAATATATCTTCCAAAAGAACCGTAACATAACGAGTGCGTTGCGCCAATATTTCCTCCATCTTACAACGTCGTTGTTCGGTTACAAAATCGGACAAAAAGGAAATAACTGCTTTATTATCAGTCATCCGCATAATTTTTTATATCATAATGTTCGGATTATGATACTTGACAAACATTCGCAACGTAAAAAACACGTTACGATAAGCGAAAAAAAAGGGAGCAATAAGCTCCCCTTTTTGAATGGTCTTGATAACCTTATTGTACTTTTCCCTTCAATTCGGCACCGGGAGAAAATTTAACCACTTTTTTAGCAGCAATTTTGATCTCCTTGCCGGTTTGCGGGTTGCGTCCGGTTCTGGCACTTCTTTTTACTACGGTAAAAGAACCAAATCCAACTAAAGCTACTCTTTGACCTTTTTTCAAAGCTCCGCTGGTTACTTTTAAGAAAGCATCCAATGCTTTTTTGGAATCAGCTTTCGTAAGCTTCGCTTCGCCTGCAATTGCGTCGATTAATTCGGCTTTGTTCATGATAAATTAAAATTAGGGTTAGAAAATAAAATGATTTAGATTAAAAAATTCACCAAAAATAAGGTATTTCAAATAGCATCACAAATTTTTGTGAAAAAATATTCGAAAAATGCGCTTTTTTTTTGAACAACATTTTTTTTAAGAAAAAATTATTTCTTTTGAAATAAAAATAACTAAATAAAAACATCCATTCGGCGGAATTCGCCATCATTACTTATAAAACAACTACGTATACGACATTATAAACATAAAGTTACGTTTTTTGTTTGATTTTTTGAAAAAAAATATTTTTAGAAGGATTTTGAACGGCTTAACTTATCCGTTTTCAAAGGTTATTTTATCCGGATAACATTCAACAGAATATCCCGCAATATGCATGTGTTTCGAGTTAACACATTTATTATTATTGTGTTATTTGTTTAATAAATATTAATCGATGCCGAATAGTTTTGACTAAAAACTATCTTTTTTTCCCGGCGGATACGCAAGGCAGTTTAAAAATTTTGTCCGTCCCCGTCGAATTATATACCCGGAACCATACGATATATACACCCGTTAAAACTTTTCGTCCGTTGTCGTCGGATCCGTCCCATGTAATTATCCCATCTTTTGCCGCCAGTTGTTTCCGAACAAGTTGTCTGATCTTACGCCCCGAAGAATCAAATATAATGACTTCGGCCATCAATGAAGGTTCATTAAATGCATAATGGATATTCAGTACATCTTCATATCCGTCATTGTCGGGAGAAAATACATCGGGGTTTAAACTGACTTCTCTTCCCGTTGCTTCGGAGTCCGTATATTGCGAATTTTGCTTTCCCGGCGTTCCGAATCCGACCGTTTGCGCCGCCGTATGCCAATTGGAAGGATCGAGACTTGCACGATCGGGATGCAAACGTTCCAACGACACCCCGTCGGCAATTTTCAGAAAATCCGCATGCTGTTTGCTGTCGTAATGAACTTCGTCCACAATGCGGAGACTTTTATTCAATAGGACGATTCGGCCCGATTCTTTTCCCAACGAAGGCATGTTCGACATTTTCAGGAAATCCCCGCGGTTATCGGCGCCGAATTGTTGAATAACGGCTTCCGTATTGCGCGAAACGACCAAATATCGGTCGGGCAACAACAGAAACGGATCATCGGTCAATGCCGCGGGCGACGACAATTTTCCGTTTGCGTTGCGGAGCGAAAGTTGCAAGTCGCTTGTTCGAACGGCTTTCGAAGAACGGTTGTACAACTCGATGAATGACGCACCATCGGTTGTCGGTCGAAAAAGAATCTCATTGATAACAACATCCAAACTGTCGACATCTTGAGGCGGCGAAAATCGAAACGGTCGGGAAGTCGTTTCGTATCCCGCGCAATCATATACTTTACCGTTGATTGACAGGTCGTACCAATTGCTTTCCGAAAGCGAAGATCGTAACGACAGTTGCAGTTGATCATAATGTTTTCCCGAAATTCGTACTTCTTCGACGGGAATTTCGGGATTCAGCGCAAATTCGGAACCAAGCGGCAACGGATTTCCGATCGGTTTGGATACATATAATATAACAGTACGGTTATTCGGAACGGCTATTCGTTGAATTTCGGGTGTTTCCGAATCGGTATTCTTTTTAAAAACGGAATTTTGCGTACCGGGCGTTCCGCCGTTTTTACCGATTGATGCTTTCCAATTTCGCATTTGAATGCAGGCTTGTTCGGGATCGATTTGTTCGAGCGACCAACCTCCGCCGCTTTTGAGCGGATCGACATACCAATCGTCGGTGAAGTCGACCCACGAAATAACGGCTCCCGATCGATCTTTAAGTTGCAGGTATTGTCCCGTATTGGTAATGGCGGTTTGAGAACCCAACAACGGAAGCGTCGCCCCGTAACCCGCCATGTCGGGCTGAGCGTTGGGATGAACCAACAACAAATAGCCGCCCGAAGGGAAAAGATATTGCAAAAACGTTTTGGAAGTGTTGCCGTACGTGAATGTCCAACCTTCAAGTTCGATATTTTTTCCGGAACGATTGTATAATTCGATGTATTCATATTCTGGTAACCGCACCGACGGTGTCGGATTCGCCATGATTTCGTTAATGACGATATCGTACGGCACAGCCGAGCAAGGTGCGGAAATATTCAATACGGTATCGCGCATCACGTTTCCCGATAAATCGGATAATTTTCCGACCGACAATTTATAACGAATTCCGCAATTCAGACCTTGCGGAAAAGGAAAACGGAAAGACGTTAAATCATCATCACGGGTAACATCGGCGGAAGGCGCAATTCCCGAAATGTCGAAAAAACGATCGTATGGCGGTGAGATAGATGTCATTGCTTCCGAAAAGCGGATTCGAACTTGCCCGTCAACGACCGAACAAGAAGTAACGACGGGTTTTTCCGTGTCCACGTACGGTTGTCCCTCAACGTTGAAATTATCGAAGAAAAAACCGGTAGTGCGCGTGGCCGTGTAAGTGCATACCACGCCGAAATAAGCCGACGCTTTAATGTTGTTGTCGAGCGCTCCGCCTTCGAGCGTGAAGTTTCGGCCGCCCGACAAATCCGTTTTCAACGTCCAATAACCTTGATTATCCCGAGTTATCGATACGCGGACATGATTGGTTGATGCGTTGAGCGAGCCGAGGCGTCCCGAAATCAGTTTTTCGATGGTATTGCCGTTTTGTCGGAACAGACAGATATCTCGATCGGCGGAGCCCAAACGTAAAAAATATCCGTTTAACGGACCGATTAAATCGGATCGGTCGGAAACCAAATATACTTTTGCGTAATTGGCTGACGACGGAGTAAAACTCATTTTGAACTCAAATTCCCACGATGCTTCCGAAATGATGTCGGAAACAACGGACAAGTAAGATGTTCCCGCCGAAGAAGCGTTGAGTCGCAACCAACCGTTGTCGACAATGAACCGATCCGTATTTCCCGACCAAACGGGATTATCTTCGAAATCGCCGTCGGAAAAATCGTCGTGCCATTGAGCAAGAAGAAAATTCGGACAAAACAGCAGTAAGCAAATCAATATGTTAGGTATTGTTTTCATGCAGCCGATTCAATCAAATCTTTCCTTGTGATTGTCAAACAAACCAATCGCAAGGAAAAGGTGCACATCGATCATGTAATCAATTTGGATCGTGTGCTTCAATAATCAATTAATAATTATGCGATTCCTCATCCAGTTCCTCCGTCGTGATTTGTTTTTTGTTAATTGCACGCCAAGCCCAAAAGATGTAAGCCGCAACAAACGGTACGAACAACGAAACATAGCTCATGGCGGTAAGCGTATAATGACTGGACGAACTGTTTTCGATGGTCAACGAATTCTGCAAATCGAATGTCGACGGATAGTAACAAGTATGGTTAAAACCCGCGACGAGCAATAATGAAAATACCGTTAATATGGTTCCCGATCCCGCATACCATATTCCGCGAATAAATTTTCTGCCCACCAGCGAACGAATAATACCAAACAGTACCAATACGATGCCCGTAACCATTATTACCGATACCAAAGGCATGGCCAATAAATTATGAAGATATTTATATGGTTCCATGTTCACCGCTTTAGTAACCGGGTCGTAGTTAAAACCGTCTTTAAGCAGAAGTCGAATCAAAAAAGCGAGAAAGAATATCAAAAAAGCGACGGCATTGCGTAACAACTGAATTTTGGAACGTGTGGCAATCTGTTCGTTATCGATGGTGTTCAGAAAGTAAAGCAATGCCAAGACGCGAGCGAGGAAAAATACGGATAACCCGAGCGAGAGGTTATGCAGGTTGAGTGCGGCTTCCAAACCGTGATAAGGTGTTTCCCAACGGGAAAGATTCATGTCGTTAACCGAAAACATGGAGCCGTTGAAAAAAGTACCGACGGCGGTTCCGATTAATACTGTTCCGATAACGCCGTTGAACAGCAGAAAATATTCGTATGTGCGTTGTCCCAGAAAATTGTTGGGTTTGGAGCGAAATTCGTAGGAAACCGCTTGAAATACGAAACAAATCAATATCAACATCCAAACCCAATATGCTCCGCCGAAACTGGTGGAATAAAACAACGGAAAGGATGCGAAAAATGCTCCGCCGAAAGTAACCAATGTGGTAAAAGTGAACTCCCATTTGCGTCCCAACGCATTAACGATCAAGCTGCGCTCTTCTTCGGTTTTACCGACGGCGTATATCAAGGTTTGTCCGCCTTACACGAACATCAAAAATACCAGAATGCTTCCGAGCAACGATATGATGATCCACCAGTATTGTTGCAGCGCCAATTGTGATAAGGATTCGAACATAATTTTTTATTTTTGATTGGTCAATATTAACTGGAATGCGGTTTATACCGCGAAAGCAAATTTAAAATTTTGAATTTTGAATTCGGAATTTTAAATCTCTTTCGGTCCTTGCTTGATTTGCCGTACCATAATGGATATTTCGGCAATCAGCAGTGTGGTGAATACGGCGGCGAATAACCAAAAAGTAATTTGCACTGCAGTTGCGTCTATTTGCGAGACAGCTACCGCGGTGGGCAAATAATCCTGTATGGCCCACGGTTGTCGCCCCACTTCGGCAACCACCCAACCGGCTTGCCCCGCAAGGTACGGTAATGGAATCGACAGCAACATTAACCACAAAAGCCAACGCCGGTTGTCGAGCGTGTTCTTTAAGGCAAGCCAAAGAACAATCACGAACAACAAAACGAAGTAGAATCCCAAGCCGACCATAATGCGAAACGACCAGAACGTCATGGGTACATTGGGCACCAAACTTTGCGGATCATTCAAAGATCCGTAACCGAAATATTTGAAATAATTATTCAAAAAATCGGGATTGTCGAACTTGCGTCTCAATTCGTCGGTTTTGGTTTCGTCCCCCGCGGCTTTGGCATCTTTGTAATCCCTTAATGTTTGTTGTGCGATTTTGCCGCGCTTGATTTTTTCACCGGCCGACATGATGCCCCGTTCGGCGTTTCCGTTTACCAAATCGTTAATTCCGACCGCATAAGCATCTCGATCGTACCACGTCATGAACGATAACAACCCGGGAATTTCCACTTTGTATGCGGTTTCTTTCGTTTGCGACGGAATGCCGAAGACGGTCAGCCCCGCGCCGGTTTTTCCCGTATGCAATGCTTCGGTGGCGGCAAATTTCATCGGTTGGTATTTGGCAATGGTGCGCGACGATACATCGCCCGTCAAGACGACAAAAACGGATGTGAGCAAACCAAACACGGCAGCTACGGCCATACTGCGGCGGGCAAAGACCAATTCACGTTTCTTAAGCAGAAACCACGCGCTGACGCCGATCACAAATACCGATGCCAACACAAAGCCCGATGAAATAGTATGCAGAAACTTGTTGATGGCAACGGGTGAGAACAATACGTCCCCGAAATTGATCATTTCGTTGCGGGCCGTATCGGGGTTGAAATGCATGCCTGCCGGATATTGCATCCAAGCGTTGGCTACCAAAATCCACAAAGCGGAAAGGCAAGCGCCGAATGCCACCAGCCATGTGGACATAAGGTGAAATTTTTTGCTTAGTTTGTTCCATCCGAAGAACATCACGGCAATAAAAGTCGATTCCAAGAAAAAAGCGAAAATACCTTCGATGGCCAACGGAGCGCCGAAAATATCGCCCACAAACCACGAATAATTCGACCAGTTGGTGCCGAATTCAAATTCGAGAATGATACCCGTTGCCACGCCGATGGCGAAATTAATACCGAACAGCGTCATCCAAAATTTGGTGATACGTTTCCATTCGGGATTGCCCGTTCGCACGTAAATGGTCTCCATGAAGGCCAGCATGAAAGACAATCCAAGCGTAAGCGGTACAAAAATCCAATGGTAGGCGGCCGTTAAGGCAAATTGTGCCCGTGACCAATCGACTAACGACAAATCAATGTTTTCTGTCATAACCGGATTTATTTGGTAAGTTGTTCAATCACATAATCGGATCTTTCCGAATCGTTATCGAAATTTGATTTCAAAAAATTGGGGAAGAAAAACAATTTTAGTACGGCAAACATGATGAAAAGCTTGATACCGATAATGATCCACAGTGTTTTCCCTACAGTCATATTGCGAAAACCGTCAAGATAAAATCGATAAATTTTGTATGGTAAACGCGAATTCATAAAATTTTGTTTCGCTCAAAGATATAATAATTATCACAAGAATATTCAAAAAATCGAAAAAACTTTACTTTATTCTTATAAACATAATAGAGGTGAAAACGTTAAATAAAATTAACTTTTACGGGATTTTTTGTAACTTTGAACCTTTTAACGTTAAAAATGTCCTATTTGAATCTTAAATCTAATATAATGGATGCAAACTTATTAAGACCTGATTACATATTTGAAACAAGTTGGGAAATATGCAATAAAGTAGGTGGAATACACACCGTTATCTCTACTAAGGCCTTAACGTTGGTCAACGAATACAAGAGTAACTATATATTGATCGGGCCGGATGTATGGCGAGACACATCGGATAATCCCGAATTTTTGGAAGATCCTCAACTGTTTAAATCATGGAGAATCAAAGCGGGAGAGGAGGGATTGCACATCCGTATCGGACGTTGGAATATCGCCGGCAGTCCGATTGCCGTAATTGTCGATTTTCAGTCGTTTACGCCTCAGAAGGACGCCATTTTCTCGAAATTCTGGGAAACCTATAAACTCGATTCTCTTTCGGGACAATGGGACTACATGGAACCGGCATTGTTCGGATATGCCGCCGGTAAAGTTATCGAAAGTTATATCCGTTTCAACTTGACGATTCGCGACACCGTTTTGGCGCAGTTTCACGAATGGATGACCGGTACGGGCTTGTTGTATTTGAGAATGACCATGCCGCAAGTGGCTACCGTGTTCACCACACATGCCACGGTGTTGGGGCGTTCCATCGCAGGCAATTTATTGCCCTTGTACGGTTCGATGACTACCTATAATCCCGACATGAAAGCCGCGGAATTTAACGTTATCGCCAAACAATCGCTCGAAAAATTATCGGCGCGTCACGCCAATTGCTTCACCACGGTGAGTGAAATTACCGGAAAAGAATGTTCCCATTTCTTGGATAAAGATGTGGACATCGTTACACCCAACGGTTTCGAGGATTCGTTCGTGCCGCAGAACGCGGAATATACTCAAGGTCGTTCGGTTGCCCGCGAAAAAATGAAAGAAGTGTCGAAAGCCTTGTTTGGACAAGTGAGCGACAATCCCATGCTTATCGGGATCAGCGGACGATACGAATTTAAAAACAAAGGGATTGATATTTTCATCAAATCGTTGGGCGAGCTGAAAAAGAAAGAAACACTCGAACGCGAAGTAATCGCATTTGTGTTCATTCCCGCCAATCACTACGGTCCCCGAAAAGATTTGCAAAGCATACTCAATAATCCCGCCGAAAAGAATACCGACGGCAATATATTGACGCATAATTTACATGATGCCGATTTTGATCCCGTTTTACGGGAAATTCGGAATGCGGGATTAACCAATGCCGTTGCGGAAAAAGTAAAGGTTATTTTTGTCCCTTGTTATCTGAATGGTGACGATGGTATTTTCAATTTAACCTATTATCAATTGCTGATCGGTTTAGATTTAACCGTATTTCCTTCGTATTACGAACCGTGGGGATATACGCCGCTCGACAGCGTTGCCTTCCACGTGCCGACCATTACCACGACCTTGGCCGGATTCGGTTTGTGGGTAAAAGAAAAAGGACCCGAAGAAAATACCTCGGTACATGTTATCGAACGTACCGACAGTAACGATAAAGAAGTAATTACGGCCATTGCCGATGCCGTTTTTTCCGTTTCGCGTTTCGATGAAGCCGAAGAGAAAGAGGCGCGTCGGGAAGCTTTTGAAGTTTCACGGATTGCATTATGGTCTAATTTCATTATATATTATAAGGAAGCGTACGATATTGCATTGCGCGATGTTCGGGAAGTGGTAACGCAATACACTCCGAGCAAGGAACTTATCGAGGATATTCCCCAAGTGGACAAATATCAATCGGTCGATGCCCCCAAATGGAAACGGATGCTGATCAACAAAAATATCCCCGAACGGCTGAAAGCATTGGAAGAATTGGCCAATAACCTGTGGTGGTGTTGGAACGACGATGCCGAAGATCTGTTCGAATCGATAGACATCAAAGCATGGAAAGACAGCGGCAAAAATCCCGTTGTTTTTCTCGGATTGATTCCTTACGATAAGCTGATCGCGTTGGAAAGCAATTCCGCCTTCATGACCAATCTCAATCGAGTGCATAGCCGATTCGTGAAATACATGCAGGAAAAGGAATCGCGAAAAGATCCGAAAATAGCTTATTTCAGCATGGAATACGGTTTGCATACCTCCTTGAAGATTTATTCGGGAGGTTTGGGTATTTTGGCCGGCGATTATTTGAAAGAAGCCAGCGACTTAAACGTTAACATGGTGGCTGTCGGGTTGCTCTATCGTTACGGATATTTCCAACAAGTTATTTCGGCGCACGGCGAGCAAATGGCATTTCATGATTCGCAAGATTTTACCAAAATTCCCGCAATTCCCATTCGCGACGAGCACGGCAATTGGACGACCATCAGCATCGTATTCCCGGGACGGACGCTGTACGCCCGCATTTGGAAAGTACAGGTGGGACGCATTGATCTGTATTTGTTGGATACCGACTTTGAAGATAACATCGAGCCCGACCGTTCCGTCACGCATCACTTGTACGGCGGCGGCGAAGAAAATCGCTTCAAACAGGAAATATTACTCGGTATCGGCGGTATTCGAGCATTACGTGCCATGGGGCTTAACGCGCATGTATACCATTGCAACGAAGGCCATGCCGCTTTCATCGGAGTGGAACGCCTGTTCGAATACATCCATCAGAATAATCTGACCTTTGCCGAAGCGCTCGAAATCATCCGATCATCGTCGTTGTTTACCACTCATACGCCCGTTCCCGCGGGACACGATTCGTTTACCGAAGGAATGATGCGTATGTACGTGTCGCATTATCCCGCCAAATTGAAAATCACTTGGGAACAATTCATGGGCTTGGGGAAACTCAATGCCGGCGACTCCAACGAACGATTCTCGATGAGTTATTTGGCGGCCAACCTCTCGCAGGAGATCAACGGAGTGAGTCGTCTGCACGGGAGAGTCAGCCAAGAGATATTTGCGCCGATGTGGCCGGGCTACATTCCCGAAGAGTTGAACGTGGGCTATGTGACCAACGGCGTACATTTTCCCACTTGGACTTCCAAAGAATGGAAACGCTTGTACGAAAAATATTTCGGTGCCGATTTTATCAACAACCAATTGAAAGTCGATCGGTGGAACAGAATATATGAAGTTCCCGATAAAGAAATATGGCACGTACGCGGTGTGCAACGTCAGCTCATGATCGATTACATGAAAGAACGGTTGCGCAATCCGAATGCCAAACGATATCAAAATCCGAAATATTTGGTGGAAGTGGCCGAAAAATTCAATAAAAATGTATTGACCATCGGTTTTGCCCGTCGTTTTGCAACCTACAAAAGAGCTCATTTGCTTTTCCGCAATCTCGGACGATTGGCGCGTATTGTCAACAATCACGAAATGCCCGTACAATTTGTTTTTGCGGGGAAAGCACATCCCGCCGACAAAGCGGGACAGGATTTGATCAAAATGATCGTGGAAATATCCAAACGTCCCGAGTTCTTGGGTAAAATCGTATTCTTGCAGAACTATGATATGGAATTGGCAAGTCGTTTGGTAGCGGGTGTCGATGTATGGCTCAACACTCCGACGCGCCCGTTGGAAGCATCGGGTACGAGCGGAGAAAAAGCCGTGATGAACGGAGTGTTGCATTTCAGCGTATTGGACGGATGGTGGGCCGAAGGTTATGCAAAAGATGCGGGCTGGGCGCTTCCCGAAGAAGCCGCATACGACAACAACGATGCGCAAGATGAATTGGATGCCGAAACGATTTACGGATTGATTGAAAACGAAATAGCGCCTTTATATTATTTCCGCGACAATGAAGACGTGCCGACGGGATGGGTTCGGTTCATCAAAAATTCCATTGCCAAGGTGGCCTCGAATTTCACGACCACCCGTATGTTCGACGATTACATGAATCGTTATTATATGCCGCTCTACAAGCGGAAAGCGGAAATGATCAAGAATGATTACGAAATGGCCAAAGATTTGTCGTCGTGGAAAAAGAAAGTATTCCGCAGTTGGGAAAGCATCGAAGTACTTTCGGTAAAAACTCCCGATGTATTGAAAGAACAAATTTTGGTCGGACAAGAGTACAAATGCGAAGTGGCTGTTGACTTGAACGAGTTGTCGCCCGACGATATCGGAGTGGAATTTTTGGTGGTGGAAATGCTTTCGGAAAGCGGACAGATCAAACTCTACGACCATAAAGAGTTCCGTTTGGCCGGAGTGAGCGGTCGTACGGCAATTTATGAAGTAACGTTGCTGCCGTTCAAAACCGGCGCATTCGAATTCGGAATTCGAATGTTCCCGAAAAATCCCGCATTACCGCATCGCCAAGATTTTAATTTGGTGAAGTGGATTTAATGATCTTATTTTTAATGGTTAATAAAAAAGCCTCGATAAATTTAATATTTATCGGGGCTTTTGGTTTTGCATCAAGAAGGAAATATTGTTTTATACGCATATCCCAATATTCATCTCTCGGATAATTCAAATTTTGTGGAAAAAAGATTTACATAACGCCTCGAAGAGGCATTTTATTTGACTTCGTCGAGCTCCGCTTCGCTACGGTTCAGCCCGACGGCAACGCCTCGGGATAAAATTCGAACAACATGGTACGACGCACTGCAAGTGCAGCTTAAATTGCCCCCTTCGGGGCGCATGTTTATAATTCGGCTTCAGACCCGAGGCACCGCTTCGCTTGCCGTCGGATTGAATTAAATTGCGCCTCCGGCGCGTAATATTTATGTCGGGTATATATCGGGATATGCTTATTATTTTATCAACATGGTGTGATATGAGTTTACTGCCGAGATACCGGGCGCGTATGTAAATCGATGTCGGTGACGATTGTAAAAAAGAAAATGTGCCGTTCGGTTACGTTTTTATCGCGAGAAATCAAGCGATACGGAATCCGGTCATGACACAACAACGACCGTAATGTTATTTTTCTTTGTACCTTTGTGCTCCAAAGCGAGTTGTTTTGAAGAAAATTTCGATTTTTCTGTTTGTTGCGGCAGCATTGGTAATGCTGTTTGAGCGTTGTGCCAAAATGCCCGGAAGCATATCGGGCGGCCCGAAAGATCAAGCGCCTCCTCAGTTTGTGTCCGGTACCCCGCCCAATTATTCCACCGATTTCAAAGCCAAACGGATCGAAATAACTTTCGACGAATATCTGAGTTTGAAAGAAGCCAACAACCAATTCTACTCATCGCCTCCGATCAAAAAACAACCCGAAATACTTCTGTACGGGAAAACGGTTCGCGTCAACTTGAAAGAGCCTCTTTTGCCCGACGTCACTTATTCGTTTGATTTCGGTGATGCCATAACCGATTTTAACGAAGGCAATAAACTGTCGGGTTTTCTGTATGTATTGTCCACCGGCGACCACATCGATTCATTGACGTTGACCGGAAGAGTATTGAATGCTTTCGATCTGACGCCCGGGAAAAAGGACGACAAAGTTCCCGTGTCGGTATTGCTGTTCGACGATTTAAGTGATTCCGTCGTATACAAAAAAACGCCGACCTATATGGCTCGTACCGATCCGTTCGGTTTTTTTACCATTTCGCACGTTCGTCCCGATACGTTTCTGATTTTCGCGATACGCGACATGGGCAATAATTTAATATTCGACATGCCGACCGAGGAAATCGCTTTTTCGGATACGCTTATCGTGATAGATCAACGATATTACCGTGATCCCGATCTTCCGTTTTTTACTTCGCGAAGTATGCCCGACTCATTGAAAGAAAAAAATCCCGGATTATTGCACCGTGACGTCATGTTGTATCGATTTCGGGAAGAACCGACCAAACAATACCGTATTGCATACGAACGCAAAGAATCGAATAAATTACGTTTTGTATATGCCATGCCGGTCGATTCGTTGGGGATTAAAATAATGGACTACGAACCGACGGACAAATGGTTCGAACTCGAAACATCAAAGAATAACGACACACTCGATTATTGGCTAACCGATACTGCTTTGGTAAACCGGAAAATATTGCAAGTCGCCATGCATTCGCCGCGAACCGATTCCTTAAATCGGTTGATTTATATTAACGACACGTTGAAAATGTCGTATGAAGCCCCAAGGCAGCCTGCCGACAAACGTTCGCGTCGGGAACGGAAAGAAGATGAAAAAAATCCGAAGCCGAAACCGCGTACACCCGTGGAAATGATGTTGATTACATCCGACATCAAATCGGGCGGGGCAATGGATTTAACGAGTAGATTGCAATTGATCGCTTCGCAGCCGATTGAAGCAACCGATCCGTCGAAAATCATTTTGGAGGAGTTGGTCGATACGCTGAAAAAGCCCGTTGATCATACTTTTGTACGCGATTCGGTCAATTTGCGAAAAGGTTACGTGGATTGGACGTTGAAAGAAGATACCAAATATTTTCTGACCATCGACTCGATGTCGTTTACGAGTATTTACGGCATCTTTAACGATTCTGCGGGATTCAATTTCACCACTCGCAAAAAGGATGATTACGGCAGCATCAAAATCACGTTTGACAATATTTCCTGTCCGTTGATGGTGCAAGTACTCAAAGTAGATAAAGAAGAAGTGGTGAAACAAGTTCAATTGACCGAAGGAAAAGTAGCGCTTCTCGATTTTTTAAATCCCGAAAAATATAAACTCAAGGTGATATACGATCGCAACGGTAACGGTAAATGGGATACGGGACATTATTTGAAGAAGTTGCAACCCGAAAAGGTCGAATATTACGACGAACCGGAAATCACCGTTCGTTCCGGATGGGAAACCGAGTTGCAATGGACCTTGAAAGAAAGAGAGAAAAAAGCAGATACGGAAAAATAAAACTTTGTTGTTCGTAATTCGTTATATTTTTCGATGGATATTCAAAAAATACGCGCCGATTTTCCGATACTGAAACAAACGGTATACGGCAAGCCGATTGTTTATTTCGACAACGGAGCTACCACGCAAAAACCTCAAGCGGTAATCGATACATTGGTACGCATGTATTCCGAATGCAATGCCAATATTCACAGAGGAGTGCATTATTTGAGCGAACAGGCCACCGAAGCCTACGAAAACGCGCGGCGCACGATACGCGATTTTCTGAATGCCGAATTGTCGCAAGAAATCATATTCACTTCGGGCGTTACGGCCGCTATCAATTTGGTCGCTTTTTCTTATGGCGAGCGATACATCAAGCCGGGCGATGAAGTAATTGTTTCCGTGATGGAACATCATTCCAACATCGTTCCCTGGCAGATGATGTGCGAGAGAAAGGGCGCTCGTTTGAGCGTTATTCCCGTTAACGATGCCGGCGAATTGATGCTGGATGAATACCGTAACCTTTTATCCGAACGAACAAAATTGGTGGCGGTGACCCATGCTTCCAATACCTTGGGTACTGTGAATCCCGTTAGGGAGATTGTTCGCGCGGCACACGATGCCGGCGCGCATGTGCTGATTGACGGTGCGCAATCCGTGCAGCACCTCAACGTTGACGTACGGGATTTAGGTTGCGATTTTTTTGCTTTTTCGGGCCATAAATTATACGGTCCCACGGGAATAGGCGTTTTATACGGACGCAAGGAATTGTTGGACGAGATGCCCCCGTATCAAGGTGGTGGTGACATGGTCGATTGCGTACGTTTCGAAAAAACAACCTATAACGAGTTGCCTTTCAAGTTCGAAGCAGGAACCGCTAATTATATCGATGCCGTGGGGATGGAAGCTGCCGTCAAATACATTTCCGCAATCGGTCTCGACGAAATCGTCGCATACGAACACGATTTAATGTTGTATGCCCGCGAAAAACTGAATCAAATTGAAGGACTTCACATGTTCGGAACCGCAGAAAACAAAATTGCCACCTTTTCATTTTTGTTGAAAAACATACATCCTTACGATACGGGAATGATTCTGGATAAAATGGGAATTGCCGTTCGCACGGGAACTCATTGCACACAGCCGCTGATGCAATGTTTCGGCATCGAAGGGACGGTCAGAGCCTCGATGGCGATGTACAACACCCGCGATGAAGTGGATTTGTTGTGTCGCGGATTGGAAAAAGCGAAAAAGATGTTTTCATAAAAAAACCGCCTCACGGGCGGTTTTTTTATGAAAACATTAATGGTTGATTTTCCGTCAGAATTTAAACCCGAAGGTCAGCACCACTTTGTTGCTTTTGGTTTGCATGACCGATGTAACATCCATATTGTCTGCCGGGTTATAATACATGAAATAATTATGTTTCGGATATTTCATGTATGAATATGCCGCATCCATATAAAAACTGCGCATTCTAAACCCGAGGCCTCCCGAATAACTCATCATGCCTTTACTGTTCGAGAATCCCACATCGGATGCGCTTTCGTACGGGTTTCCGTAATAAGCAACACCCGCCCGAAACGATACGGGACCCAAGCGATACTCGGCGCCGCCTTTGATGTTAAAAACGCTTTTATATGAAGAAGAGGCATAATCGTTTTGATCTTTGAAATCCGCATTGGGACGTAACGAACATTGGGAATAATCAACATATTCGGCATCAACGGACACCAATCCGAAATTACCCACCACCAATGCCGCACTTAGGTTGTAACGCCAAGGTGTGGTCATCTTAAATCGTTTGGAAGGATCGCTATCCGCATCGTAATAAAAATATTTTTCTCCGCTGGCATCCGATGGCGCCGTATAAAACATGGTTTCAATTGCCGATAAATGGTACGGTTTTACCCAAAGGTAACTGGGGGTTTGTATTGCCGCGCCCACGCGAAGTATTTGTATCGGGCGATAAATTACCCCTGCTTTGAAATTAAGTCCCCAACCGCTGAGCTCAAATTCGTCGCTGAAATTGAAATAATCCAAATATTGGAAACGAGGTTCTTCTTCGTGCAAATAATATTCTTTATAATATACGTTTTGTATGCCCAAGCTTGCACCTATAAACCACGTATTGCTGATATTGGCCCCCATCGACAAATCGTATTCGCCGATACCGCCCCGCGTACCCATCGAACGTTTCATCCATTGGCCGTACCCGTACTCATCGTATTCACTGTAATATCCCAGATTATCAAGATTGGTGGCATAAGCATCGTAGGCCAACCCTTCGTAAAAAGGATTCAATTCGTCGGGTGACAACGGAGGACCGCCCATGTCCATTCCGTAATTGGTATTGCCGTTCCATACAAATTCATCCAATAAAGACGAATTGGCCTGCGGCGACATTACGTAAGCATCACTGGCAAAATCGCTTAAACGATTGTATGCAATGCCGAAACTCAAACTTTGCAATCCTTTTTCGTTATAAAAATTCCGTGTGTATACATAACCGACATTATTGAGAATGAAACGGAGACTTTTTTCGTTGAATGTTGCATTATCCAACGAAGCGTCGGTGCCGGTAAAGTGCAATGCCGGGCTGAACGTAAATTCCGAACCTCGATAAACGCCCAAGCCTGCCGGGTTGGTACTCAAGGAGGACAGATCGCCGCCCAATGCACCGAAAGCTCCGCTCATACCGACCGATCGAGCGCTTCCGCCCGCATAATATTGCGAAAAACGCAGCACGTCCCCCGCAGTTTGCGACATTGCCGAAAAAGTACATGCAATGCAGCATATGGTAAAAGTAATGATCTTCTTTTTCATACTAACCGAAATAATGGTGAAACAAAAGGCTAATGCATGAATTATGATACATAACGATACATTAGCCTTTTTATTGTCGAATCCGTGATTCGAAGATTGTATTTTTTAACGTCTCCTGCCGCCCGATGAAGAACCGCCTCCGGATGATCCGCCGTAACTGCCGCCCGAACTTGAACTTCTCGATGGTGAACTGTAGCTGCCGCTTGAGCTACCGGAACTTCGTGAAGGCGCAGAGTAAGATGGTGACGATGAACCCGAACTTGAACTTCTCGCCGGAGAGCTGTAGCTTCCGCTTGAACTGCTTCTTGACGGAGAGGAATAACTTCCCGATGAAGATCTGGATGAACCGGTCGGCGTAGAATAGCTACCGGTACCGGACGAACGGCGTGATGAGTTATCGGATGTCGAATACGAACCGCGGTTGGAATCGGAAGTCCGTCTTCCGGAGGTTTCCGATGAATACGAACCGGTATTGCCTGTACGCGGCGTATTGTATGCCGAAGATTCCGATGATCCTGTTCTTGTTGACCTTGTTACGTTGCCATCGTTGCGAGTGGTTGATGTTCTCCCGGTGGTGGTCGTTGTTTCACGACGACCTTCGGTGCTCGATCGGGTATAGCTCGATCTGGAGGTCGTGCGGTAAGCGTCGTTTGATGCCGTCGTCGAACTTCTGCGCATTCCCGTTGTCATGGAAGGTGTACTGCTCGATCTCCGCATGCCCGTGCTTCCATAGCTCGGAGTGCTCGATCTTCTTATACCTGTATTACCGTATGCGTATGAAGAACCGCTGCGACGGGTAACCGGGCCACTGTTATATACGCGTGTTCTATATGATGGATAATAATCGTAATATCCCACTCCCGGGTAATAGCAATATGGATTATAATAGGGGGAATAGAAAGGATCGTTATAATAATAGTAAGGTATACTATGATAACGGTATAACGCCCAAGGCATATAATAAGAAGGATATGCCCAACCCCAATTCCAACCGAAGCTCATACCCCAACCAAAGTACGAATTGTACGATAAACCGAAACTCGGTCCGTAATACCACGGATCGTAATAAGAATAACCGTAATACGGTCGGTCGAATCGATTAATGCGGGCGGCATACGAATCATCGTAATAATTATTGGTGACATACGTATTACCCTGTTTGTCTTTCTTTTGGGAAGACTCGACATAGGAATAATTTTGTCCGTTATCGGACGCGGGTGTATCGTAATATTCTACGGGTGCACTGTTTGCCGCAGCCGTGGCTTCGTCAACCGTTTTACCGGATTCCAAGGCTTGACGATACCTTTCATAATCACTTATTTCTGCTTCCCCCGATTGCGGATTCGTATAACTGTTTGCTGCCGTTGTCGATACAGCCTGTTCTTGCGAACGGGATGCAGGGGCGACACCAGTCGCTACGCTCTTCGGATTATAGTAAATATCGTCTTCGTATGAAGAATTTGATGCTACTTTGCTCGAAGAACAAGCGCTTACCGTCGCTGCGATAAGTAAACTCGGTATGATTATTTTCGCTCTCATGACTCGTCCTCCTATTTTGTGGGTTAATGGAAAAAAGTATATTTTTGCAATATTATTTATTTTATCTTTACATACACAAATTTTATACCAAAAAAGTTTCAATGGCAAAAGGCGTTACAAGCAGACAAGAAAATTATTCGCAGTGGTACTATGATATAGTCGTAAAGGCCGATTTGGCGGACAATTCCGCCGTTCGCGGATGCATGGTAATTAAACCGTACGGTTACGCCGTGTGGGAAAAAATGCGTGATCAACTCGATCGCATGTTCAAGGAGACGGGACACGTAAATGCCTATTTTCCGTTGTTTATACCAAAATCTTTTTTCAGCAAAGAAGCGAGCCATGTTGAAGGCTTTGCCAAAGAGTGTGCCGTAGTAACTCATTATCGGCTTAAAAATTCACCCGACGGTAAGGGTATTGTCGTGGATGAGGATGCCAAGTTGGAAGAGGAATTGATCGTGCGTCCCACTTCCGAAACCATCATTTGGAATACCTATAAAGGCTGGATTCAGTCGTATCGCGATCTTCCCATCTTGGTGAACCAATGGGCCAACGTGGTTCGTTGGGAAATGCGTACACGCTTGTTTCTGCGTACGGCCGAATTTCTTTGGCAGGAGGGACATACCGCACACGCTACCGAAGCCGAAGCAATGGAGGAAACCGAACGAATGATTAACGTATACGCCGAATTTGTCGAAAAATATATGGCCGTGCCCGTGATTAAGGGAAGAAAATCGGCTAACGAACGTTTTGCCGGCGCGTTGGAAACATATTCCATCGAGGCGATGATGCAGGACGGAAAGGCGTTGCAATCGGGTACGTCGCATTTTTTGGGGCAAAATTTTGCCAAGGCATTCGACGTGAAATTTGCAACCAAAGAAGGAAACTTGGATTATGTATGGGCAACATCATGGGGGGTATCCACCCGATTGATGGGCGCTTTAATCATGGCTCACTCCGACGATAACGGTTTGGTATTGCCGCCCAAATTAGCTCCGATACACGTGGTGATCGTTCCGATTTATCAAAATCCCGAACAATTACCCGGATTGACGGAAAAAATATTGCCGCTTAAAAAAGAATTGGAAAGCAAAGGATTGACGGTAAAGTTCGACGACAGAGACACCGTGAAACCGGGCTTCAAATTTGCCGAACACGAATTGAAGGGTGTCCCGGTGCGTATTGCCGTGGGACCACGTGACGTGGAGAACGGAACCGTAGAGATCGCTCGTCGCGATACGCTCGAAAAGAAGGTATATCCCGCCAATGAGGCAGCAACAACGGTTTTTCGTTTGTTGGATGAAATTCAAGATAACATGTATCATAAGGCGTTGGATTTTCGTAAAGCCAATACATATCAAACCGATTCGTACGAAGAGTTTAAAGAAATTTTGGATAAAGGCGGATTTATCATGGCGCATTGGGACGGAACGAGCGAAACGGAGGAACGGATTAAGGAAGAAACCAAAGCGACCATTCGTTGCATCCCGTTTGATGCTCCCGAAGAGGACGGTAAATGTATTCTTACGGGAAAGCCGTCGAAATACAGAGTTCTTTTTGCCAGAGCATATTGAAAAAACAATTTGACGAGATTTAAATTCAGTCCCTTTATCGCGGTGTCATTTTATTATGGATAAGCAGTTTCCCGATCCGACCGACCGATTGTTTCGACGTCATCCCGATATGGTTTTCGGTCGAATTGACGATGAAGTGGT
>JAVBNP010000127.1:0-10850 GCA_031551455.1 Bacteroidales bacterium
TTACACCCGTGAGCAGCATGCCCCAATGGGCGCAAACGGTGACATTGCTCAATCCCGTTCGCTATTTCGTTGACGTGATGCGATTAGTATATATGAAAGGCAGCGGATTGGCGGATATTATCCCGCAACTGCTCGCCGTAACGGGTTTTGCAGTGGTATTCAACGTTTGGGCGATATTGAATTATAAGAAAACGAGCTGATGCGATACAAACAAATACCGCGATATTTCGTTAATTAAGTATCCGGAACCAATCGTTATTTTTGTCTCGATCCGTAAAAAAAATCGTTACGCATATGTTTTTCGCAAAAAAACGCGTAGGTTTGTTGATTGAAAAATGTTTTTAAACCTTAATCGTATTTATCCATGAAATCGAAATTTGTATTAGGCATCGATATCGGCGGCTCCGGTATTAAAGGCGCAATTGTTGACATTAAAACGGGAGAACCGGAAACCGACAGATTTCGCATACCGACACCCAATCCGTCTACTCCCGAAGCGGTGACGGATACCATTAATCAAATAGCAAAGCATTTTTCGTGGAAAGGACATATCGGTGTAGGATTTCCGGGCGTCATACAACACGGCGTGGTTAAAACCGCCGCCAATGTTGATGGCGGTTGGGTAAACGTCAATCTCGAAAAATTGATGAACAAGCGTACCGGGAGCAAATGTATCGCCATAAACGATGCCGATGCCGCGGGAATGGCCGAAATGAAATACGGTGCGGGAAAGAAGAACAAAGGAGTGGTGATTATGTTGACCGTCGGTACGGGTATCGGATGCGCACTTTTCACCAACGGCAAAATAGTTCCCAATTGCGAATGCGGGCATTTGTGTCTTCCCGGAGATATTGAAGATGCGGAAAAATGGGCTTCAGACGCCGCACGGAAAAATTTCGATTTGGATTGGGATGAATGGATGCAACGTCTAAAAAAATACGTTAACTACATCGAAGATATGTTTTGGCCCGATCTGATCATCATAGGCGGAGGAATAGCCAAAAAACTTCAAAAAAACGGAATACCGTTCGAAACACGGACAAAGATAGTTCCTGCCCGATTGCTTAACGAAGCCGGAATTATCGGAGCTGCCGTTGCCGCAAAAAAATTATTAAAAGATTAAGTGCTTGTTTAGAAATGAATGAAAGATAGTGTTTGGCTAAAGCCTATGTGGTTTTGTTCATTTATTCCGTCAACTAAAGTTGACGACAATGATTTGATTTTATATTCATTGCCGTTGACTTTAGTCAACGATTAATAATAAGCCGGAGCAAAGGGCTTTAGCCCAACTAACTCTTAATCGCGTGTTTATAAAACTTAAACAAACTCTAAATCGTTATTTAACTCTGATAATTTTGATATTTTTCCGAGAACGGGTTTAAATGCGTCAATTTTTGCACGTTTTTCGATGTAATCGAAGTAATATTTGATCAATCAAAACTCAATTTTTGTGAAAACCGTCATTCCCATAGATATTGTTACTTTAGGCGAGGATAACAGCTACCATTTGTTTGTTCGCGGAACCATCAACGGCAAAAAGTACGATTTATTGATCGATACCGGAGCCTCGCACACCATTTTCGACGCGAATTTGATTCCGGAAATAACCGATAAAAAGAAAAACGGTCGGAAAATACAATCGGCCGGAATTCATGCCGGTGAACTGAAAACGAGCATCGGCGGCATCCGAAAATTCAAATTGGGCGATTTAAAGCACACGGATTGGACGGTGGTATTGATCGATTTGAGTCACGTAAACGCATTATACGAGAACTTTACGTCGAAACGCGTCGCCGGATTAATCGGCAGCGATTTTTTGCTGCGACACAAAGCCGTTATCGATTATAAGAAGAGAGAATTAACGTTGCGAAATATCAAGAAAAAACCGGCCGACGATGATTGATCGTCCAAAACCGTCGCTGTTCGACAAATCGGAGAATTCGATCGAACCGATTCTTTATCGATTCATGATTGTCTTTTGATGTTGAATGGACTCTTCGTGAATTGCCGAATAAATTTTCTGCACGAATTCCTCGCTCAATCCTTTGGATAACCCGATGTTGATCCGCTTTTTCAACAACTCGTTCCATCGGCCGGATTGAAGAATGGTTACGTTATTTTCCTTTTTGAATTGCCCGATTTTTTCGGCGACCACCATACGTTGTTCCATCAGTTGCAATACTTCGTCGTCCAGTTTATCGATTTGCATACGCAATTCTTCGAGCGTCACGGCGTTTTTGCGATCCACATCTTGCGAACGAAGCACCAAATTTTTGAGAATGTAAAGCAAATGTTGCGGCTTTACTTGTTGCGCCGCATCGCTCCATGCATTGTCCGGATCAATGTGCGTTTCGACGATTAATCCGTCGAAATCGAGGTCCATCGCCGTTTGACATAAATCCAAGATCAAATCGCGTTTACCGCCGATATGGCTCGGATCGACAATGATCGGTAATCCCGGTACTCGTCGACGCAATTCGATCGGGATTTGCCAATGCGGTTTATTGCGGTAATCGCTTTTACCGTAACCCGAAAAACCGCGATGTATCGCTCCGATATGTGTCACTCCCGCGGCGTTGATTCGCTCCAAGGCGCCGATCCATAATTCGACATCGGGATTTACGGGATTTTTCACCAAAACGGTTACATTAACTCCTTTCAAACTGTCGGCAATTTCCTGTACGGCAAAAGGATTGGCTGTGGTACGCGCTCCGATCCACAAAACATCGACACCGTATTTCAACGCGTCGTACACATGTTTTACGTTAGCCACTTCTGTGGCTGTTTTCATTCCGGTTTCTTCTTTTACCTTTTTCAACCACGACAACCCTTCGGAACCGACGCCTTCGAAAGCATTCGGTCGCGTGCGGGGCTTCCATATCCCGGCTCGAAATACCCGAATACCTCCGGCGGCCAGTTCGCGAGCCGTATTCATCACTTGTTCTTCCGTTTCCGCACTGCACGGCCCGGCCATAATTAACGGTTTGCCGCCGTCGACACCCGGTATCATCGGTTCGGCCAGATTCAATTTGATTTCCGTATTCATTTTTATTTAGATAATATACTGATTTTTATTGAACTTTTCATTCCGCAATCACTTCCCCTTTTCGGTAAGTTCCCATCAATTGTAAATCGCTGATAAACGGCGCTGCCGAAACCAACGATTGACGAAAAGTTTCTTCGTCGGAAAACTCGAGATCGACATAGAAAAGATATTCCCACTCCTTGCCGATGATGGGCAACGATTGTCTTTTGCTGAGATTGATGTTGAAAAAAGAAAAAATGGACAAAACTTTGGATAAACTCCCGATTTCGTGCGCCAAAGAAAAAGAAACGGATGCTTTATTCGGCGCTTCGGTACGAGGCGGAAGATGCTCCCGATCGGTCATAATGAGAAATCGGGTATAATTTTTCTTGTTGGTTTCAATGCTCTCCGAAATGATTTCCAAATCGTATTTTTCGGCAGCGAAGCGGCTTCCGATTGCCCCGACTCCTTTTTGACCGTTGACGCTGATTTCTCGCATGCACGAAGCCGTATCGCGACCGTCAATCAATTGTATGTGTGGATATTTATCGAAGAACGGCTTGCATTGCAAAATCGCCATCGGATGAGAATACACTTCGCGTAAATCGTCGATGGTTTGCCCCGGCAATGCCGCCAAATTTTGGCACACGCGCAGGTAAATCTCGCCCGTTATTTGAAGATCGGAATCGTGAATCAACTGATAATTGGGTAAAATACTCCCGGCCACGGAATTTTCGATGGCCGATATGGCATATCGGGCAGCTCCCTCTTTCATCAAACGAAACAAGTCATCGAACGATTTGCTGGTGATGATTTCCGCGTTCGCGTCTTTAAAATAATGATGCGCGGCAATTTCGTGGAAGGTACCGTACCCTCCCATAATGGCAACTTTAATATTTTTTTCGTCCATATAATATGAAAAAAAATCCCGAAAACGTGGTTTTCGGGATTTCGTATATCTTACATTACAGACACATCATCTTCCATCCCGAATCGTTTTCGAGCTAAAATAAAAGTAAAAATAAAACCCCCAACCCGAAAAGGTTGCGGATAATACTTCAACTATGTTGTGTCTTTGGATCATTTTTATCTTTCAAAGGGTACAAATGTATATCTTTTTTTTTTCGGTGCAAAAAAATATTACGGTTTCGGTAAAAGCGGCGGTAAACTTTGCGATTTGACTTTTTTCTGTATTTCGATCCGCTTGACAAACAACATGGGCGATATGCACGATACTTGAACCGATCCCGATTCGGCGCCGCAAAATCCGATAAAATAACCGTCATCACCTCCGGCAGCCTCTATCTGTGAAAACATGGCCAACGGCGTACCCACCAAATCAACGCCGCGCACCAATTCATCGGGGCGGCCGTCGGCATATACGCGATATACCTCGTTGGGCGTCACGTTGAACGCATTGGGCGAGTATCGTCCCGTTTGCGTAAATCCGCCCGTTACGCCTGCAAAATAATAACCGTATTCTTTCGATTGGCGTTTTACTTCATCCCGCAACATTTGTCGCAATTCTTTTTCACTTTTGTGTTGCGTGGTTTCGATGATGAGGTTTGACTGCCGCGAAGCCGGGTTCAATCCCGCCGAAGCGCGACCATGACCGTTGGACGCGGAAAAACCTTCGATCGGTACGCGCGACATCAAAAAATCTTTCAAAATACCGTTCTCGACCAACACCACCTTTTGCCCTTTCACGCCTTCGTCATCATAACGGTAATATCCGCTAATTTCATGCCCTTTGTATTTACTGATGCTCGGGTCCATGTGTACGTCGAGGAACTCGGGCAGCACCGATTCGCCGATTTTCTTTTTAAACGTTTGTCCGTCGGTTTCCTGCCGCATGCGTTGCCCTTCCACGCGATGTCCGAAAATTTCGTGAAAAAACACACCCGACGCTCCGGCCGATAGTAATGCCGGCCCGGAAAAAGCATCCACCACCGGCGCGATTTTCAACGCTTTTAATTTGACCGTCAACCGTTCCGCCTCTTTAATTACTTCCTTATCCGACGGCATATGATCTGCAGTCAACGCAAACCACGATTGCTGCAGCGGCAATTCCATTCCGTCATCGGCCTTCAGCATGCCGCCGATGCTTAAATGCACATACGTGGCATTATGAACAACGGACGAACCTTCGGACGACACATAATATTTTCGTACCGTTTGAACGTTGATGTTTGCCCATCCGTCGATAACATCTTCCGATTGTTTAAATACTTTCGAATATCGTTTAAGCTTTTCTTCCCACTCTTTTCGGTTAAACTTAACATACGATTCCGGTAATTCGGGTTCAAAATATTGTATCGCTTTTTGCGACGTGTAATCGGCGGATTCATCTTCTTCCCGCACTTTCACCGCCATGTTCGATTTTACTTTTTCGTAACGAGCCACTGCATTCTTTTGTGCCTGATCGGTCATCCACCAAATACATTGTTTCACGGCATCTTCCGAGTCTTCGATCGGCAAATATGCCGGATCGGTTCTGTTGTCCGTATACGTTTCGCGCAATTGGTGATAATTGTCTCTTTCGTAACTTCCGACGCGTACCATCGGCGTGAAAATACGGTTATGCGATGTTCGCGAATAAATCAAACTTCCTTGCGATGCTCGTACCGTTTGCGACTTCGTCTCATCCACGCGAAAACTGATGAAGTAAGGCACGTCGGTTGAATCGCCGGCTTGAGCAAATCCCGCCATTTCGCGTTGCAATTCACCCTTCAGAATATCCAACAATTTGTCTTGGGCCGAAAGCGGATAAATCGCCCCAAACAAAAGCATGACGGCAATGGTATAATAAAAGATTTTTCTTGTATCTTTGAACATTATTATTTCGGGGTTGTTCCGGTAATAGAGTATTGTCCTTAATATTGACAATTACCTCGGACAAAAATAAAACAATTAACTCGAATTTCCGGATTCGAATAATTTATTTTCTTTGTATTAACCCAAAATAAAGTATTATGAAAGCATCGTCCCTTTTCACGTTTATCGGCGGAGCGGCTTTAGGCGCCATGATTGCATTATTGTTGGCTCCCGAAGAAGGAGTCAAAACCCGTAAAAAACTCAAACGCAAATTGAAAGAATACGGTATCGATTTAAGCAAAGATGAGCTGAACGAGTTGATCGGAAAGCTGAAACAAAAGGTAAAAGGTTCTTCCGACAACGATTAATCAGCGAAAGGAATAAAAGTTGCACGGGATGCGGATCTTTCGGATCCGTAGTCCCGATCATACGCTAAATAACATGAGTAAATCTTCTCCCGGTAAATACAAAACATTCATAAAGGACGGAAAGGAATATCTGAACACCAGATATGACTTGTTGCGGTTGGAATTGCTTGAAAAAGTTTCATCCGTGGTTGCTTTATTGATTTTGGTAATGGTCGGGTTGGTGCTGATAAGTACCGTTTGGGTGTACATCTCCTGTATTTTGATTGTGTTGATGAAAGACTTTTTCGGAAGTTTCATTCCCGCATTTCTCATCATGGGAGGGTTCAGTTTGTTGGTGCTGATACTTGTCGTCCTTCTGAAAGACAAGATTATATTAAATCCGTTAATCGGCAGGTTCAGCAAAATATTGTTTGATGATTTCGTTGACGAAGAGGAGGAAGAAGATGCCGGAGACCAAGAAAATGATACGAAAACTGAATAATCACCGATACAGCAAGTTCTCAACCATCGACGAAATCTTAACCGAGAAAAAACGGTTACGCAAAAGGATTAAACGTCAAGAGAAAAACTTGAGCGATGATTGGAGACGGATCGAGGATGGATGGCGAATCGTCAATAAAATCGTCGGCATGGCCGGCAGTTTGTTCTCATCGGCCTCCATGTTGGGCAGCTTCGATTTGGGATATAAACTGTTATCGCATTTCTTTTCGAGAAAAAAGAAACGTAAAGCCGCAAAATTCGAATAATACGAAGACGATTATCGTAAAATCGCAACACGATTTCGTATTATTTACCGCATCAATGTCATACCGATAAACAACCACAACCCCGACAAGATTGATCTTCTTACGGCAGGAGGTATTATTTTTACACAACAAACCTACCGGGTTTTTGAAACCCGGTAGGTTTTGATCGTTTTGCCGTTATGCAAAATTTTCCTCGGCTATTTTCTGATTTCCGCGAGAGCACCCATCAATGCAATCATATTTTTTATCGGCACGTTTGCTTGAACATTGTGCACCGAGGTAAACACGAATCCTCCGCCGGCACCGAATATATCGCATAATTGATGCACCTGCGCTTTGACTTGTTCGGGAGTTCCCATTTGCAACACGATTTGCGTATCGATACCTCCGCCCCAAAAATTGACTTTATTTCCGAACGTATTTTTCAAAAAGCGGGGATCCATTCCCGAAGCATTTATCTGCACGGGATTGATAATATCGAACCCGAGTTCGATAAACGCATCCAAAAGCGGAACAATAGCACCGCACGAGTGCTTAAATGTTTTCCATTTGGTGTTGCGATGCACCCAATCGTTGATTTTTTTGTATGCCGGTCCGTGTAACGCTTTTAATCCTTCGGCGGAACAAAATTGTCCGGATTGAGTGCCGAAATCCGTTCCGCAAACGTAAAGCACATCGATATAATCGCCAAGCACCCGATTGACTTTTTCGAGGTTTTGAACGGCGATATCCGACTGACGATCGAAAATTTCCCGCAGAAAATCTTCTCTTGTTACGGTAGAAGTATACCAATCGGTGATGTTGCGTATCCCTTTCGGATGTTTCAAATTAAGTCCCGGAACCAACGCAATATCGCCGATACCCGTACCGCCGATATTGGCAACCACGGCACGGCCCGTAGCTCTTGCTTTTGTCAACCGATCCTTCCAATAATCCATATCATTGTCGGACAATAACGAAAATTCCTCCAAATTGTCTTCAATATCTAATTCCGCATCCAATTCGGTAGGCGGCACCCGTTCAATGGCATCGAAAAAATAACCGCCTTTGGGCATGACGGCTGTCGGAAGACATTCGGTATCGCCTTGCGGAAAAACGAAAATTTTTCCGTCTTCCTCTTTCATCCGAAAGCCTCGAGGCAACAAAACAGTCTGTCCCCAAGGCATTCGCACTTCCGTATAATCCTTTTGCTCGTGACCGAACATATCGTATTTGCCACCCACACCTTCCGTATCCACGTTCCATATCCGTTTCAAATCTTCGTCCACTTCGCCGAGCATTTGATACGGCTCAACCACTTTCACCGGCTTGGACTCCAATCCGTAATGTTGCCGCATTTCGGCGATTATTTTTACATGGATTCCCGTTACGGAAGTGGCTCCGAAATCCAATGCGATTTTATCCGCACTTTTATGAGATAATGTTGTTTGAACTCGTTCTTTCCCCGTCATTGTTCATTAAATATTAAGATTTGTAAAAATTGTTTTGTTTGTATTGTCCAAAAGCATTCACGAACACGTTCGATATTTAGTTCAGTTTAAATTCCACATTTTTATCCGTCAAGTAATCAATAAATTCATTGCTCAAATTGATTCGTTGTCGACGCGAAAACATTTCCACCATTTGGTTTTCTTCCGGATCTATGATCTTGAATTTGAGAACGGTGTTGCCTTTATTGGCCTCCACGCGAACATTCAATTCGTTGACCCATTCGTCCGTAATCCTTTCCAACGGAATGATCAAAGATACGCTTTTCAGCATTTCTTCTTTGACATTGCCGAGCATGGTAATCGATTTGATTTTCGGTTCGAGTTCATCGCGGTAATTTTTCTGAATGCTGCCCTTGATAAACAACGGAAATCCTTCGCCGATGTAATTTCGAAACAGTTCGTAATCTTTACCGAAGAAACGGAATTCGTGCGAACCCGTAAAATCTTCCAACGTAAGCGCCCCCCAAGGTTTCCCGTTTTTGCTGATGGCATTGCGGGCCGCTGTTACCAATCCGGCAACGGAAAATTCCTTTCCCTCGAGACGGCTCATATCCGCGAAATCGGAAAGGTTCATGTTGGTCAGATGGTTTATTTCCAATCGGAAGGGATCCAACGGATGAGCCGATAAATAAATGCCGATCAAATCTCTTTCCCTGTTCAATTTTTCGAGAATACTCCAATCTTCCGTGCGCGGTATTTCGGGGCGGGTAATGGCAACACCTCCGTTTCCGCCGAAAAGCGAATTTTGAACCATCATTTTATCGGCCTGTACTTTATTTCCGAAACGCAACAACACTTCGGTAAAACTTTCACCGTTACCGTTCTCGGCAAAAAATTGTTCGCGCTTGATGCCCGGAAAATTATCGAAAGCTCCCGCCTGCGACAATGCTTCCATGTTTTTCTTGTTGCATGCCGCCAAGTTGACCCGTTCCGCAAAATCGAAAATATCGTTGAAAACACCGTTTCTGTCGCGTTCTTCCACGATTGCGGCTACGGCATTTCCTCCCACGCCTTTAACGGCACCCAATCCGAAACGGACATTTCCCTGTTTATTCACCGTAAACGTCAAGTTACTTTCATTTACATCCGGTCCGAGTACTTCAATACCCATGCGACGACATTCGTCCATGAATTTGGTGATTTCCGTGATGTTCGAAATGTTACGGCTGAGCACCGCGGCCATATATTCCGAAGGATAATTGGCTTTGAGATAGGCTGTTTGATATGCAACCCATGAATAGCAAGTGGCATGCGACTTATTGAACGCATACGACGCGAAACTTTCCCAGTCCGCCCATATTTTGGTAACCGTTTTTTCGTCGTGGCCGTTGGCTTTACAACCGACAATGAATTTCTCCTTCAAGGCATTCATTTTATCGATCATTTTTTTACCCATCGCCTTGCGCAATTCGTCGCTTTGGCCGCGGGTAAAATCGGCCAAATCGCGACTCAGAAGCATCACCTGTTCTTGATAGACGGTAATTCCGTAAGTATCTTTCAACCGCGCTTCCATAACGGGAATATCATATTCGATCTTCTGTCGGCCGTGTTTGCGCGCAATGAAGTCGGGGATATAATCCATCGGTCCCGGCCGGTACAAGGCATTCATCGCAATTAAATCCTCGAATTTGGTAGGCTTCAATTCGCGAAGATATTTTTTCATCCCGTCGGACTCGAATTGGAACGTACCGGTTGTTTCGCCTTTACTGTATAACTCATAGGTCGGCCCGTCGTCGATGGGTTTGGCATCGATATCCAAATCGATACCGTGACGTTGTTTGATGTTGGACAAAGCCTCCTTGATGATGGACAGGGTTTTCAATCCCAAAAAGTCCATCTTCATCATACCCACATCCTCAATCAACGACCCTTCATATTGCGTCACCAATATTTCGGAGTTGGTTTCTTTATCGAAAGCGGTACTGATGGGCACGTAATTGGTCAGATCGTCGCGACCGATGACCACGCCGCAAGCGTGCACACCGGTTTGTCGTACCGTACCTTCGAGCATTTGCGCATATTTGATGGTATCGGCAATCAACGGGTCGGGCGAATTGAGGGCCTCTTTCATGGCAGGCACCGATTCGATGGCGGTTTTGATGCTTACCTTTTTATCGCGCGGAATTTCGTCGATCAGTTTACTCAAACGATCGGCTTCGGAAAGCGGCACATTTTGTACCCGCGCCACATCCTTGATGGCCGATTTGGCGGCCATGGTTCCGAACGTGATGATGTGCGCCACCTTTTCCTTCCCGTATTTGTCCGTAACCCATTGCAGTACTTGACCTCGCCCGTCATCGTCAAAATCGATGTCGATATCGGGCATGGATATACGATCGGGATTGAGAAACCGTTCAAACAGCAAATCGTACTTGATGGGATCGATATCGGTGATGCGCAAGCAGTA
>JAVBNP010000279.1:0-14290 GCA_031551455.1 Bacteroidales bacterium
TTTGATGACCCGCAGTCGTTATGCTTTTCTTTTCGAATATAAATCTACCGATTACAAAAGTTGGGCAATAGGTCTTCGCAAAGCGGGATATGCTACGGATCCGAAATATCCGCAATTGTTGATCGATTTGATTGAACGATACGATTTACATCAATACGATACGGGTGTTACGGTGGGCAAGAAATCGGCGACCGAAAAGACTCCCGCCGCGACAACATCCAAACCGCGATCGAAAGGTAAATCGTCGTCGGATGACGGGTTTACCATCGGTGTGGAAAAACACCGCGTGATGGAAAACAACGGTACGGAATATATTTTGGCCAAAAACGGCGATACTTACGCGTCGTTAGCCGGAGAATTGGACATGATGGCGTGGCAATTACCGAAATACAACGAAACGTCGGCTTCGGAATCGTTGAGCGAAGGACAAATCGTGTACCTGCAGCCCAAACGTCGCAAGGCCGAAAGGGGGAAAGATACGCATGTGGTGCAAGAGGGCGAAACGATGTACGACATATCGCAGAAATATGCCGTCAAGCTGTCGAGGCTTTATACGTTGAACCGAATGACCGAGGGAACGCAACCGAAAGCGGGCGATAAGCTGAACTTGCGAAGAAAGAAAAAACAATAACTGCGGGTTATGCGTTACACATTACAAAATTTTTAATGATTGTCTATCATTCCACCGATTGTTGATAAAACCCGAATGAAAGAGAATAATACGGATTTGTTGGGCCGAAAATTGGATTTGCTGCTTTTTACCGGGCAGTTGTTGATACAAAGCTTGGCGGACAGCAATCGTGTCGATCGAAATTTGCGCAGGGTAGCCGTTTTTATGGGCATCCCGGAAGACAAGTTTCACATGCACATTACGTATACTACGTTGATGATCAACATCAGCGAAGGAAGTCGAACAATCACCAAATTTCGAAAATGCGGCCATCACGGCGTCAACATGTCGACGCTTTCCGAGATCAGTAAACTGTCGTGGCGCGCGCTCGAACAAAAATATACGCTCGATCAATACGAAGAGGATTTGAATCGAATCGCGCAGGCCAAACATCATTATTCCGGTTGGTTAACGATATTTGCCGTGGGGATTGCGTGTGCCGGTTTTTGCAAACTTTTCGGATGCGATTGGCCTGCCGCTTTTATTACATTTATCGCTTCGTCGATTGCGGTATTTGCGCGTCGGGAAATGCATCACCGACGGTATAATCTTTACATCAACGTGGCCGTTTCGTCGTTTATTGCCGTGTTGACGGCTTGCTTGTTCACGTTCACGGGAATCAGCCGCACGGAATACCACCCCATTTTTGCCTGCGTGTTATTTTTGGTTCCCGGCGTGCCGTTGATCAATTCGTTGGACGACATGATCGATGGATTTACCATTGTCGGAATCACGCGTATGGTCATAGCACTCTTGACCATCGGTGCCATCGCTTTCGGAATGTTGTTTGCGATAAAAATTTTGGATTTTCATGATTATGCCGTTCCGCTTGTTCCGCACGACCAATGGTTGATTATTGCTTTGTCGGCGGCCGTTGCGGCCATCGGTTTTTCCATTTTGTTTAATGTTCCTCCGCATGCGCTGATTGTTTGCGCCGCGGGCGGAGCAATTGCCGTTGTTACCCGCAACGTATTGATCTACCAATTCGGATTGACCCTTCCGTTAAGTTCATTTTGCGGCGCTTTGCTGGTAGGTATGGCATCCGTTTATTTGGTTCACAAGGTGCATGTTCCCGCACACGTTATATCCATTCCGCCCGTTATACCCATGGTGCCCGGCGTATTAATGTACAAAGCCGTTATCGGTGCCGTCGGATTCGATGCGAGCGCTCCGGTATCCGTGCAAGTTCCCGTTTTATTGCAGATGTTCGATTCATCCATGAAAGCGGCCATGACACTTTTGGCGCTTTCGTTGGGAATTGCCATTCCGAATATTCTCGGTCGTATTTATTCCGCCAAATTGAAACAGAAACGCATTACGCTGGCTTTGAATAAAGAGTAGAACAACTTTATCGTCGGGCCTCCGAAGATAAATCCTTTTCCCGGTCGTCGGTTTCGGCTGACAGCGATAGCATTCGTAAGACATATTGTCGGGATTTCAATATGGAACACATTCCTTTCCTTTCCGCAAATTGGAAAAAAATCGGATTTCAACACAAATTTAATTGCTTGCAGAACTTTTTTCGACGATGCATGTTTTCTTCATTAATACCGCAACTATGTATTATTCATTTAGCTGCATGTGAATGAACGTACAATTCGGTTTATGAAATTTTAATATTATTTTATGATGAATCGACGCGCATTTGTGTATTCCTCGTGTGCATTGGCTTTGGCGGTCGGTGCGACGGGATTGGTGAGATGTTCCAAAGACGATGATCCGGACCCCAATTCCGATCCGGGCAACGGAAACAACAACACTCCGAAACTTACCGCCAATTTGGACAATGAATTGACTTCGGTGGGCAGTTCCAAAACGGGGAGTAATGTAATAGTGATACGGATTGCGTCGGGTAATGTTTCCGCGTCGTTTGTTGCATTAAGTACGATTTGTACACACGAACAATGCACGGTGGGCTATCAATCCGGGCAAAGTCGATTTGTGTGTCCGTGCCACGGCAGCATTTACGATATCAACGGATCCGTACTTCAAGGACCCGCGCCTTCCGCATTGGCGAAATACACGGTCAGTATCGACAACAACACACTTAGTGTTTCATAATCGGAACGATGCGCAAAATAAAACCCGTATTATTGATTGCGGCTGCTTGTCTTCTTTTGGCCGTAGCCGTGATATGTTACGTGATGTATAAACCTCATCGGGACATAAACCGCGAAACGCCCGTGATCATTACCGCAGTCGATTTGGTTGAAGCTTATCGGAAAGATGAGGCGGACGCTAACCGACGCTTTTTGGATAAAGTACTTCAAGTAGCAGGTACGGTGGACGGTACGGAAACCGATAACGACGGACGAACCGTGGTTATTTTATCGGGAACAACTCCGATGTCGGACGTTCGTTGTACGCTTCAAAAAAACATCACCGCGGAATCGGGAACCGAAATGACGTTGAAAGGAAGATGTACCGGATATTTGAGCGATGTGATCCTTGTCGACTGTCTATCGATCGAATAAGAACTTTGTTAATTTTTAAATGATTCATTCGATGAAACGCTTTTTCTTCTTGTTGATGCTGTCGTTTACCGTTGTTTCCGCGTCGGCACAAGATATTTACGGCACGAAAAAAGGACAAGTAACATTTTATTCCGAAGCTCCTCTCGAAAATATCGAAGCCCGCAACAACGAAGCTGCCGGTTTTATTGATACGAAAACGGGAGAAATTGCTTTTTCTGTTCTGATCAAAAGTTTTAAGTTCGAGAAAGCCTTAATGGAGGAACATTTTAATACTTCGTACATGGAGTCGGACAAGTATCCCAAGTCGACTTTCATGGGGAAAATTAAAAATCCGGAAGTCGTGAAATGGAATACGGACGGCACTTATAGGGTGACTGCGGAAGGAACGCTGAATATACACAATGTGTCGAAACCGTTGACAACCGAGGCGACTATTGTTATCAAAGACGGAAATGTCTCGAGTAACGCCAAGTTCAACGTTCGTGTAGCCGATTTCAACATCAAAGTACCCTCGGCGGTGTCCCGAAACATTGCGGAAACGGTAGAGGTAACCGTCGATTGCCGATACGATCCGGTTCAAAATAAGTGATGGAATCATTGTCCGTTAAAATATGAAAACATTGAGCTTGGGATGTCTGGTTCTGTGGATCGGTTCCCTTATTTCCTTATCGGGGCAAACCACGTCCGTGGAACAGTTAATAAAAGAGGAAGAAGCACAAGATGATGCGCTGAGGACCGATTTGACCGTCGGGACTTTTGAATCGTCGCGGTTGATTGCCGGACGATCTGTGGAAACAAGCAAAAAACGCAGTCTCGATCTGCGCATTTCGCATAGATTCAGCCGTATTGACGGTGGTCTTTACGAATTTTTCGGTTTGGATAACGCTTCGGTCAAAGTGGGGCTCGACTATGGAATTACCGACCGATTAACCGTCGGATTCGGGCGAAGTTCTTGGGACAAGGAATACGATTTTCCCGTAACATACAGGATTCTTCGGCAATCAACGGGCAGGCATACGATGCCGGTGAGTGTAACCGTGATGGGCGGGTGGATGATTCGTACGCTCAAAGACCCGGAAGGAGATATCCCTCCGCTCGGAGACATGAGCAGTACGGCATTGCAATTGCTCATTGCCCGCAAATTTTCGAACATTATTTCGGCACAGATCATGCCGATTTGGATTCATTACGTGAAAACACCGCAAGAAGGTGATCCCAACGATATTTTTTCGCCCGGTGTGGGCGGGAGCATCAGAATTTTTAAGCGAGTGAGATTTAATGCCGAATATTATCCGCTTTTTTCGGGGGATAAACTTGGCGGTACCGTATCGCCTTTTTCCGTCGGATTCGACATCCAAACGGGCGGGCATGTGTTTCAATTATTCATCGGCAATGCCACCGGTACCAATGAGCGGCTTCTCGTGACGCAAACTACCGATCGTTGGGATAAGGGACAATTGCATGTCGGGTTTAACATTCTCCGCGTATTCCCGTTGTGACGCATGACGTTTTCGTGTTCCCGCAAAGTCGGTATGATTAACCGAAAATTTCAGCGCATCTTCACCGTAAACTGCTGTTTCGGTACGTTAAATCCTTTCACGATTAACGTGTACTCCGGATCGGGAAGATTCTTTAAATCGGTTTCGATGGTGATGTTTTTCCCATCTTTCGGCATCAAACACATGAAATTATCGGTATAGAATGAAGGGCGAACAGGTTTTCCCGATTTGTCCAACCATTGAATTTGGGTAAAAAACGCTACCGTTTTACCCGAATTTTTCAATTCCAAATCAATAAAATGTTTTCCGTTTTCTTTGCGGGCTTTGTATTTGGCCTGCACTTTTGTTTTTTCGAGTTTATTGATATCCTGAAATCCCGCCGTTGTCGGGCCCGTTAACGTATTTTTGCCTTCGTATTTACTGTTTGAACGCCAGTAAAAGTTGTCTCCGACTTGTTTGCCTTTATCATCGAACAACCGTAATTTGATGAAGTGTACGTTGGTAATTGTTTCCGGAAAATCGATTTTAAAAATATCGTTTACCGCACCGTCTTCGGGAATGTTTATTTTTGCCTCTTTACCGAAAACCTTTTTCATCTTCAAGTCGTACACCTCGGCCATTACTCTGAAATTATTGAACGATCGGTAATAATCATTCACCACCGACACGGTGTTTTTCAAATAATCGAATTGCGGATGCAAAGGCTCGCACGCATTTTGGGCGGCATACAAAGCGGCCGTCGGCTCCAACGACCAATCCCACATGTGGCCGCATAGCTGACGAATAGGCGAATTGTTGAACCAATAAAGAATGCCCGAACAGTAACGATCGCCGTAATTCAACTTATTGTAATTCCATACTTCCCAAATGCTTTTATACGAGAATGCTCCCACGAATTGTCCTCTTTCGGCAAATTCGTCGATGTTTTTCGATTCACCGTATTCATTGGTCATATCCACGTATATGGTAGACATTTGCGGCGAATTGCGACCTGCGTCATCTAAATATTCCCACACCTCTTTATTGATGGGCCATAAATCTTTTTCCGCCATCATCTCGCGCAAGCATTCCACGGTGGGGAGGCAGGGAGCGCCGTATTCGGGATTGAACCCGTCGATACGGCTGCCGCGGTCCGAAGCCGTGTTTTCGTAATGACGCATGATGTTGGTCGTCTTATAGGGACTCCCGTCGTGTACCCCGCAGCATTCGGATTGCATTTGATATCCGCGCGTGCCGTCCAGTGCAAAGATCAGATCTTCGAGATACGGCATTTCCGTCGATTCGTTGGAACAAACGTAATAAGCCAACGAAGCGTGATTGCGGATGCGTTTGATTGTCGAAGCGGCGTTTTTCAAGTATAATCCCAAATCGTACGGATGTTTCGTATCGCCGGTCATCCAGAATTCCGTCCATACCATGATTCCGAGTTCGTCGCAGAGTTGGAAGAAATAATCAGATTCGGTGATTCCGCCGCCCCAAAAACGGATCATGTTGATTCCCGCTTGCGCTGTATAACGAACTTCGGCATAAGTGCGCTCGTCGGAGATGCGCAGCATGTTTTCCGGTACCCAGTTGGTCCCTTTGATGAATACGGATTTGCCGTTGATTCGGAAAGTACGCGACTTGTCGGGTGTGTTCGTATCGGACGTGATTTCGCGAATACCGAAACGACTTGCAAGCTTATCGACCGTTTCTCCTTTGATTTCCGCTCTGAACGCGATGTCGTACAATTCCTGTTTTCCTTTGTTGAGCGGCCACCAAAGGCGTGGTTTATCGATCACCAATTGCGGATATTCTTCGGGGGTAAACACCACTTCTTTCATTTCTCCGCGAAACAGTTCCACTTCTTTTTCAAACTTAATGTTTGTTCCTCCTATTTCGCCGATAATGGTTACCGTCTGTCTTCTGAATCCCGGGTTGGTTACTTCCACCGACACCGTTTGGCGCGAACGGTCGTAGCCCGGTTTGGCCAAATCCGATTTTACGAAAGGATGATCTAATTTGACATTTCCTGTGGTGAAGATGGAGATGTCTTTCCAAATACCGGTATTTCGGTCGCGAATACCGTCGATAAACGTAAAATCCCAACCGACGGTCATCAACATACTGACGTTTTTGCCGATCTCGCCGTCACCGCCGTTATGAAACTCGTCCTTGGCGCCGAACGATCTTTTTTCCAACATGAGCATAGTCCCGGGGACATCCACCGGATAGGTTTTTACCGCCAAAATGTTTTTTTGATCGAACGTGATGTAATCGGTAATATCGATTTGATCTCGATAAAACATGCCCGCAATGTTGCCGACCATCTTTCCGTTCAGCCATATTTCGGCGCGATAATTAATGCCGTCGACCTGGAGCCATGTTCGTTTACCCGAATGTTGATCCTCCCGCAAATCGAATTCGGTGCGAAACCAATAAGTGTAAAAATCCTTGCCGATGTGATACAAATCGGGAATCAAACCCGATTCGATTTTATTGTTTACTCCGAAATACGGTTCGGGAAATACTTTGTTGTATACCAAAGAATTGAGTACTGTGCCGGGGACAATGGCCGGCATCCAGTCGGCTGTGGAAACCTTTGCGGTCGATACGTCTTCCGTTTTAGCCGTAATTTCTTCGGCTTTTTTCATTTTCCAAACGAATTGTCCGCCGTGTCCGTCCGTCGATTTGAACACTTGTTGAAATTGGCGTTCCGTAAAAACTTCTTGAGCGGAAAGATTGAAGCCGATAAATACCGAGATTAAAAAGAATATTGTTTTTTTCATTGATCGGTTATTTGAAGGTTGGTGTATGTGATATCAAATAAATACGAAAACGCGGCGGCCCGGAAAACAAATGTCGTTTTTATTGAGATATTTTGTAAGCCGTTGAAAAAACCGGTTTTGTATTGGACGTTTCAAATATAGTCGAAAAAATCATATTGCGCGTTGTTTTATTCCGGCTTTCCGTGATATTGATCTTCCAAAGTTGTTGTTAATTGAATGCACAAGTGCGAATTAAGAGTTCGGTTTGGCTAAAGTCTCTTGCTTCGACTTGTTTTAATCGTTGACTAAAGTCAACGGCAATGATTTGATTTTGTATTCATTGCCGCCAACTTAAGTTGACGAGATAAAGTTATGAATAATTCGATTTAAATTTGAAACAAAACATATTTACGCGAAGAACAAGCCCGATAATGATTATCTTTGTCCGTCACACATTAAAAAATTAATCTTTATGTTGAGAAAGCATATTCTTATCGTTGCCTGTTTGACGGCACACGCGGCATTGTTCGCACAATCCGGTTTGGTTCAATACGTCAAACCGATCATCGGTACGCAACGTATGGGACATACGTTTCCCGGAGCAACCGTTCCTTTCGGGATGGTACAACTCAGTCCCGATACGGACACCATACCTTACGACTTGAACGGTACGTATAACAAGCCGGTTTATAATTATTGTGCCGGATATCAATATGACGATAAGACAATTGTCGGATTCAGTCACACGCACTTTAATGGAACGGGTCACAGCGATTTGGGTGACTTTTTAATTATGCCCACGACAGGTAAATTGCAATTGAATCCGGGCACGGCTGATAATCCCAAATCGGGTTTTCGTTCGGCGTACTCGCATGCCAATGAAACTGCCGAAGCGGCATATTACAAAGTATTACTCGACGACCATAATATTCTTGCCGAGTTGACCGCTACCACGCGCGTTGGATTTCATCAATATACTTTTCCCGCATCGGACCAAGCACATGTGATTTTGGATTTGATGTCGGGTATTTACAATTATCCCGAGAAGAACGTTTGGACGTTTGTTCGGGTGGAAAACGATACGTTAATCACGGGTTACAGACAAACGAGAGGTTGGGCGCGTACTCGCACGGAATATTTCGCGATGGTTTTTTCCAAACCGTTTACTTCTTACGGATCGAAGGATTTCGGAAAGGAATTGGTGTATAAGGGTTTTTGGCGCAAGTTCGATCAAACCGACAATTTCCCCGAATTGGCGGCGCACCAGTTACGTATGCACTTCGATTTTAAGACAACCGCGGGCGAGAAGATAAAAATCAAATTCGCATTATCATCCGTCAGTACCGAAGGCGCTTTGAAGAATCTGAAAGCCGAATTGCCGCATTGGGATTTCGATCGTGTCAAACGCGAGGGGCAAGCATCGTGGGAGCGCGAATTGGCAAGAATCCAAGTTGAAATGAACAGCGTGGCGGAAAAGGAAAGTTTCTACACTTCAATGTACCACGCATTCATCAATCCGATCATCTATACGGATGTTGACGGTCGTTATCGCGGTCTCGATCAAAACATTCATCAAGCCGACGGTTTTACCAATTACACCATTTTCTCGTTGTGGGACACCTACCGGGCCGAACACCCGTTGCTGAATTTGGTACAAACCAAACGCAACAACGATATGATTAAATCGATGTTGGTGCACTTTGATCAAAGCGTTCATCCCGCATTGCCTGTATGGTCGCACTATGCCAACGAAAATTGGTGTATGATCGGTTATCACAGTGTATCGGTGATCGCGGATGCCATCATGAGCGGGAATGCGAATTTCGATCAAAACAAAGCGTTGGACGCTTGCGTAACATCAGCCAAATTCCGCCGTTACGACGGAATCGGTTATTATATGGATTATGGTTACGTTCCGGAAGACAAAAATTCTTCGTCGGTATCCAAAACGCTCGAATATGCGTATGACGATTGGTGCATTGCACAAATGGCGAAAAAATTGGGTCGTACCGATATATATAACGAATTCACCAAACGTTCGGAAAATTACAGAAACGTATACGATGCTTCCATCGGATTCATGCGCCCCAAATTAAGCGACGGTTCGTGGAAAAAAGAATTCGACCCGTTGGATACGCACGGTCAAGGATTCATCGAAGGTAATTCATGGAATTACAGTCTCTATGTGCCTCATCAACCCGCCGCGATGATCGAAATGATGGGCGGTAAGAAACGTTTTGCGGCGCATCTCGATTCGTTATTTACGATGCATCTGCCCGACAAATATTTCGAAGATACCGAAGATATTACGCGTGACGGCATTATCGGTAATTACGTGCACGGCAACGAGCCTTCGCATCATGTTCCCTATTTGTTCAATTATTGCGATCGTCCGTGGAAAACGCAAGAAATTATACGCATGGTGTTGAAAGCCATGTACGGTTCGGCTCCCGACGGTTTGGGCGGCAACGACGATTGCGGACAGATGAGCGCTTGGTATATTTTCAGCAGTTTGGGTTTTTATCCCATGGCTCCCGGTTCCAACCAATACGATTTGGGTAGTCCGGCCGTTAAATCGGCTGTGGTGAAATTGGAAAACGGAAAAACGTTTACCGTGGAGGCCCAAAACCAAAGCGATCAAAACGTGTACGTGCAAAAAGTAACTTTGAACGGCAAACCGCTCAATCGTTTATACATCACGTACGAGGAAATCGCAAACGGCGGTAAACTGGTATTCGTGATGGGTAAAAAACCGAAAAAATAAATTACGGTATTACCGAAATACGGATTTTTCATTTCGGCCGTTGATCGTTTCGATAAAAAAGCCCGTATACATACGGGCTTTTTTCGTTTATTTAAATTTTGGTTAATCAATAATGATCATGATTCGACACATCGGTTTTTTGTTGTGCGGTTTTCTCATTGTCGCCAACTTATCGGCTCAGCGCAATCCGAAATGGGCTGTACCTGTTGAAGCAAAAGCGCTTCATAACATGTATATGGTCGATACCGGTGTGTATCGTGCCGCTCAACCCGAAGCGAACGGTTTTACCGAGCTGGAACAAATGGGTATCAAAGAAGTGCTCAACTTGCGGCGATTCAACCATAACGACAAGTCGGCGGAGAAAACGGGATTAACGTTTCATCACATTAGAATGTGGGCGAGTAACTGCGATTGGGATAAAGCGGTTGAGGCGTTACGCATTATCAAGAATCGGAAAGGCCCTATTTTGATTCATTGTAAGCACGGCGCCGATCGCACGGGTTTGGTTATTGCCTTGTATCGTATTGTTTTTCAGAATTGGAGCAAAGATGACGCCATTGATGAACTGAAAAACGGAGGATACAATTTTCACTCGATTTACGCCAATATCCCGTCCTTTATCGAAAACATCGATGTTGAAGTGTTGAAAAAAGCGGTAATGAAAGAATGAAACTCAAAAATTGAGGTTTATTCTTATTTTTCAAACGGTATCGGATTCACGGGTTGCATCTGTTTGGCCAATCCGCCTTCGGAAGTTTCTTTGTAAAGGCTCGGCAAGTCGTGCCCCGTTTGACGCATGGTTTCCACCACTTTATCGAAACTGATGCGATGAATGCCGTCGGATAAACTCGAATACAAGTTGGCGTCCAAGGCACGTACGGCAGCGAATGCATTTCGTTCGATGCAGGGAATTTGCACCAAGCCGCACACCGGATCGCAAGTTAATCCGAGATGATGCTCCAATCCCATTTCCGCCGCATATTCGATTTGTGCAACGCTTCCGCCGAATAACTGATTAGCGGCTGCCGCCGTCATGGCACAGGCTACACCCACTTCGCCTTGACAACCGACTTGCGCACCCGAGATGGAGGCGTTTGTTTTTACGATATTGGCAATTAATCCCGCCGTAGCTAATGCTTTGTGTATTTTGCTGTCGGAAAACTCGTAGCTTTTGTACAAGTGATACAATACACCGGGCAGTACGCCCGACGATCCGCAGGTGGGTGCGGTGACCACTTGACCGCCGCCCGCATTTTCCTCGGATACCGCTAATGCATAGGCATATACCAACGCACGGCTTTTCAATGAAGCTTTGTATCCCGATGCTTTTACGTGGTATGCCGCCGCTTTGCGTTGCAAGCCCAATCCTCCGGGTAAAACGCCTTCGGTATCGATTCCCCGTTCTACCGAGGCTTTCATCGTTTCCCACACTTCCGCGAGGTAGATCGTTATTCCTTCTCCTTCCCGTTCAAACACGTATTCCCAATAGGTTCGTCCCTGCTGTTCGCACCACGAAAGTATATCCTGCATGGTTGTCAAATCGTATACCGATTTGCTTTCTCTGCGAGCTTGTCCCTCTTCGACAATTTCGCCGCCGCCCACGCTGTATACCACTTTTTCGGTAATTGTATTTCCGTCCTCGTCCAGTGCTTCGAATCGCATTCCGTTCGGATGAAACGGCAAAAATATTTTGGGTTCCCAAACGATTTTCACCGGATACGGTTCCAATGTTTTGATGATGGCCAAATCGGTAAGGTGGCCTTTGCCGGTGGCGGCAAGGCTTCCGTAAAGCGTTATGCGAAATGAATCCGCACGAGAATTTTCGATCAGAAAATTTTCCGCCGCGAGTTTGGGGCCCATCGTGTGACTGCTCGACGGACCGAATCCTCTCTTGTATATACTGCGAATCGAATCCATGAAAAGATATTTATTTGAAGGGACGAAGATAAGTAATTTACGACGATTGTTTTTATCCTTTTCCCGGATAGCAATAAAACCTCGAAGTCCGAAAAAGGTTTTAAACATAATGTGACGTTTAAAATATAAGAGAAGCAGCAATAATAAATTCAGAATTGATACATCATCGGTAACAGAAAACCTTTTTGTTTGCAAAAAAATCGTCTTCCTTAAAAAAAACTTTCATATTTTCGGTTTATCCCTTAACTTTGTCGACTCATTTTAAAAGTTGATAATCAATAGTATCATAAAAATAAAATTTAAATAATTATATCGTATGAAACCGTCGCATATTGAACACATCGGCATTGCCGTTAAGAGCATCGAAGAATCGAGAAAATATTACGAAGACGTACTCGGTTTGGAATGTTACAAAATTGAAGAAGTGGCCGATCAAAAGGTCAAAACCGCTTTTTTCATGATCGGACAAACCAAAATTGAACTTTTGGAACCTACCGATCCCGAAAGCACTGTTGCCAAATTTATCGAAAAAAGAGGTCAAGGCATTCACCACATTGCCTATGCGGTGAACAATGTGGATGAAGCATTGCAAGATGTTGAAGCCAAAGGAATACAACTGATTGACAAAAAAGGTCGCAAAGGTGCCGAAAACATGAACATCGGTTTTCTGCATCCAAAATTTACCGAAGGTGTACTTACCGAATTTTGCAGCAAGTAATTTCATTGACGATTTTTGATGGGTGAATTTTGATTACTCGGTAATACCGAGGAGATTAAAAAATGTCCGTCAAGAATTTTAAATCCATAAATACCATGTCCCAACAAAGTAAAATTAAAGAATTGATCGACCTCCGGGTCAAAGCCAAACTTGGCGGCGGCGAGAAACGCATCGAGTCGCAGCACCAAAAAGGCAAATTGACGGCACGCGAACGCATCGACCTGTTATTGGACGAGCGCAGTTTCGAAGAATTCGACATGTTCGTCACCCATCGCTCACACGATTTCGGATTGGAAAACGAAAGCTATCTGGGCGACGGCGTGGTAACGGGCTACGGCACCATCGACGGACGTTTGGTCTACGTCTACTCGATGGACTTCACCGTATTCGGCGGTTCCTTGAGCGAAACCTTCGCCGAAAAAATCTGCAAAGTCATGGACCAAGCCATGAAAGTGGGAGCGCCCGTGATCGGGCTCAACGACTCGGGTGGAGCACGCATACAGGAAGGTGTGCAAAGCTTGGCGGGATACGCCGAAATCTTTCAACGCAACATCATGGCCTCGGGCGTTATACCCCAAATATCGGCCATCTTCGGTCCCTGCGCGGGAGGATCCGTCTACTCGCCCGCACTCACCGACTTCATCCTGATGTCCAAAGAAAACAGCTACATGTTCGTCACGGGACCCAAAGTGGTCAAAACCGTCACCAACGAGGTAGTTACCGACGCCGAACTCGGAGGCGCCATGGTTCACGCTTCCAAATCGGGTGTAACCCATTTCGTGGCCGACTCCGAAGAAGAAGGCATCCTGCTGATCCGCAAACTGCTCAGCTTCCTGCCCCAAAACAATCTCGAAGACCCCCCGTTGGCGCCCTGCGTCGACCCGATCGATCGATTGGAAGACACCTTAAACGAGATCATTCCCGACAACCCCAACAAACCGTACGACGTAAAAGACGTGATCCATGCCGTGGTGGACAACAACGAATTCATGGAAGTACATCGTCATTACGCACCCAACCTGGTGGTGGGTTTCGCCCGTTTCAACGGCATGTCCGTGGGCATCGTGGCCAACCAGCCGAAATACTTGGCGGGCGTGCTCGACATTAACGCCTCGCGCAAAGGCGCCCGTTTCGTTCGCTTCTGCGACTGCTTCAACATACCCGTGGTGACCTTCGTCGACGTTCCGGGTTTCCTCCCGGGGACGGCACAGGAATACGGAGGGATCATCATCCACGGAGCCAAATTTCTGTTCGCTTACGGCGAAGCCACCGTACCGAAAGTAACCGTTACCCTGCGCAAATCCTACGGCGGAGCGCACGACGTGATGAGCTGCAAACAACTGCGCGGCGACATCAACTACGCGTGGCCCACGGCCGAGATTGCGGTGATGGGCGCGAGCGGAGCCACCGAAGTACTTTTCGGACGACAAATCAAATCGATGGAAAATCCCGAAGAGAAAGCCAAGTTCGTTACCGAAAAGGAACAGGAGTATACCGACAA
>JAVBNP010000255.1:0-13488 GCA_031551455.1 Bacteroidales bacterium
AGTAGTTAGTTTCTGTGTTAGGAAGAGTGCCGTCGTGAAGATGCCACTCTTTTTTTGTTTCCGGAATTTGATATTTTCAAGCAAATTCCGAAAATGATCCGATATTTTCGACGTGTATTTTCCCGAATAAAAGGCGCAAAACAAATCGTACTTAACTCATCAAACGAATTGTACGTAAAATAGTATAATTGTCTGTTTTTTAATACGGTACGGATTTTGTCGCATGAATAATATTTGATTTTTTTTCATTAAAAATGATCCGACATATTAATATTGTTGGGTCATTTTTTGTGTTTATGGATAATTGAGTATTTTTGTGCCGGCGGGACTGCGTATCCGGCCGAATCCGGAAGGGTGATTATCGAAAGATGGTCACCCTTCCGAGGTTTATGATGTTTTCGGATTCGCCTAAAATTGGGCGAATCCACAAAAGCAAAGAGGCAACAATCAATCGACTGTTACCTCTTTGGGTCGCCCGGGTACGCAACCCCGACAATGCAAAAATACGATTATTTATCTTTACAAATAAATTTTAGCCTTATTTAGTCGTTATTTTATCCCTTTGATTTTACATAATTACCAATGTGTCGGATCGTTTTTATTTGTTGATTTATCCATAAAAGCGAAAGGGTAACAACCGGTTTGATCGTTACCCCTTCGGGTCGTCCGGGTACGCAACCTCGACAATGCAAAAGTACGATTATTTATCTTTATAAAGGATTTTAAACTTATTTAAACCGCGAAAAAACTACGATTAATCGGCCTTTTCATTTGGGGAAACATTCAAAAAAAGGCAGGACGCACATGCGTCCTGCCTCCGATCAGCAAAATTGTGTGAGATTCCAACTTTGCCTTATCACCTTGCCAAACTTTGCGCGGTAACCAATGCCCGCGTAACCGCTTCGATAACCTTGTCCTCCAAATCATTCATCCCATCGGAAAATTCTTGCGCATAGATGTTCACCGTCTCCAACAATTTACCAATGTCGATTGTGATGTTGGTCGATCGGGTTCCGCCCGTTGCTATCGACTCCGTTCCGTTCTTAATGTCGCCCGTAATTACCGATGATGTTGTACCGGTACCCGTCATACCCGGTATTTCGGGAGGTGTGATGCCGAGTGTTTCCTTCATACCCGATATCAAATCGGATAATTTTCGATCCTTATTCCATGTCACTTCCCAAACCTTTGTTCCGGACATTTTTTGTTGCAGGCCCTCCAACTTTCCGTTGGCAGCGGCTATTTCGGCGGCGCGTTCGTTGCGCTGTCGTGTCAGTTCCGCCAGTCCTTCCTGCGATTCTTTTTTATTCCAAAGGCCTTTAACCTTGTACCATCCTTTTTGTACGTTTTCCAACCCCTTCATAAACATGTCCTCCATGTACAACCATTGTATCCGAAAATTCGTCTTGAACGCTTCGAAACAACTTCCCATAAAATCGACGGTGTTTTGCCAAGTTTTTGCCCACCCGTCCGTCTTGTAAATCACATACGAAATCAACGCGATATACGCCACGATGGCCGCAATAATGGCGCCTATCGGATTGGCCGACATCGCAGCGTCCAAAGCCCATTGTGCCATCGTCCACAATTTTGTAACTCCCGTAACGATTCCCATTACCGTTTTATAAGTTAACAATGCTACGGTTATTGTACCAATATACCCGGCTGCGACAAGGAATACCGGATTTGCCGATTTAACACCATCCGTAAACCATGTAAATAAGTCCGCCACGCCTTTGATGGCTTTACCCGTTATTTGAAATGAACGGATGAATAACGCCGCGCCTGTTTGAACAATTGAAATTATTTGCGTTTGGTTACGCTCAAACCATGCGGTTAATTGTTCCAATAAACTTCCGATGTATTCTATTGCGGGAGCAAAAGCACTTTTTATTGATATTACGGCTTTACCGACCTTTTCTTGAATATCCCCCATATTGTCGGCGACTTGTTTCAACTTACCTTCCGGTGTGTTTGCCAAAGCCGCATTTACATTGCCGACCGATGCGGAAACAACATCGGCAAGTGTTGCCGTGCGCTGCTCTTCCGTGCCGAATTTTAATATTTTTTCTTGAGCTTCATTGAAATTGTAGCCCCATCGGGATAATGCTCCCGTTTGACCGTCCATTACCTTACCCATCATGGTGGCAATCTGTACGGATTGTTCTTGTGTGGCATTTAAACCGTATTGTTGCGCAACAACATCGTTCATCACGGGGATTAGTTTTTTGAGGCTGTCTGCTTTTGTTAAATAGGTGGCTAATTCCTGCGCACCGGCAAGTTGTACCTCATCTCCAATCACGCCTAATTTTTGCTGTGCCGCCGTTAAATCGAGTATACTTTGCGTTTCCGCTTGCGTGGCATTCATTGTGTTTTGCATTACCTTGCCAAGCTTGGTAACCGCAACGCTTTCTTCCATGTATGCCGCGGTTGCCCGTTGAACATAAGTAACGACTTTGTACATGGCAAACATTCCACCGGCAAGTTTACTCAATTTTTTGAACAGGTTTGCGGAACTGCCGACTTTATTATTCAACTCGCCAACCGCCGATGTAGCTTTTTCGACGGATGCTTGTCCCGTTGTTGAAATTTTAATTATGTAACTTACCTCATTTGTTGCCATTTTTGTCTTATTTAAAATTATTTGTAACTTATCAAATCATCCATCATTGTCGCAGCAGACAATAATAACCCGTCATCCATCAGTATTTCCGGATCACCGCTTAACCAACAACTCCGTAAAATAATCTCACAACATTTTAAGGGGTTCTTTTTAACGGATGGTGGTGCGTTTTTTATAATACGGCCCAATTTCAGCGGATTGGGTTTATACAAATAGCATAAACGATCATCCACATTTAATTGAAAAATATCACCGTATTTCTTTTTCCATGCCGCTATCTGTTCGGGTGTTGCTTCGAATTTTGCCATTACGTCGGTATTAGATTGTTTTCAATTTGGTTTTTCTTGTTTTAACTCCGCTAAAAACTTTTTAAAATCTCTATACGTTAGCTTTCGGGCTTGAAAACCTTTCATTTCAAAAAAGCCCGCATCCAAATCCCGCAACACCTCATCAATCAGTTGATTAATATAACCGTTAACGATATTGTGACAATCGCGAATTGTGATGTTATACTTTTCCGCCATCTCATTTCTGGTAACCGTTACTTTTTCCAAATATGCGGCAAAGAGACCGATGTATGAATCTTTGGAATGCCTTACGATAAACAAACGGGAATTTACAATTGATTGTAAATATATCTTTGTACGGAATATATCTCTTACCTTATACCGCTTCGCGACCTCAAAATAACACCGTATGGCCTTGAGTAGCCTTTCACCGTCTACATTGATCGCACCATTCGAATATTTTAGATTGATGACATCGAGATTTAACCGATTGCCATCCAAAAATTTTACATGCCGATGAGTTAGGTATGGTTGATTTGCAAATGTTTGCAATAATAGTTTTGGTACGCTGAGGCGTCGACCGTTTACAATAACGGTTAATCTTTCTCGAACAAGACTTTCCCATTTGCCTTTACTTAGGTTAAATATCCGACCCGTCGGGCAAATATATAAGTCCGGATAATTTTTTATCATCTTGAACCCTTCGTTTTTAAGGCTTCTTATTTTCTCGATTCGATCTCTATACTTCATCGTTTTGCCCTTTTACGATTAAATAATTCCGATAGACGGATTTTCTCGTTGTATCACCGGGATACCGAACTTGTCATTGATCCATTCGGTCGAAACATTGTAATGCGGCATCAAATCACGGGCTTTTGCCCATAATTTGTTAATGTCCTCTATCGGACAAAATTGAAAGCTTAACCCGATCGGTAAAAAACCGTTGTATTCCAACGCAGGCAACAATGAGGCATTGATAAAATTTTCGACTCCCATTATGTCGGCTTTTACGAGATCGGAAAGGATATCAAACGATACTTGTTCTTTGCCGCGGGTACCGTGTTCGGTATCTTGTCCGAGTATGGCCCCGAGAATCAACATCGATACTTCGTTGTTGCATAGTGCAATAAGTTGTTTGTATACTTCGCCGTTACTATTGTTGGCCTCGGCATATTCCAATATCTCGCTTTCGTCGATGATGCTGTAATTGGCTGTACCCATTGTTCGCATCATATCATCGGCACGGTTGAGCATTTCGGAATCGGAGGTATTTGTTTTGAGCGTCCGCATGGGCATACCGAACATTTCACAAAATTCCGACCAACATGATTGCGCAAAGCGTTTCATCAATATATGCGGTACCGCTTTGTTGAGCAGTCCCAAATTATCGTTACCGGGTGTTTCGATTAATGTTTTTCCGTACTCGCGCATTTCGCGATAAGCAACGCCGGACGTATCGTATTCGTATTCGAGAACCTCACCCGTTTGCGGCTTAACATGCTTGCGCGGTATCAGATTAATAACCGGATCGCCGTTTTTGTCTTTGGTAATTTCCCAAAGCGAATGCCCCCAATAGTCGGTGTCCAACAGTTGGTTGAGGAACGTATAAAACCACATCGAATTTTGTAACATTGCGGTATACCGATCCGATGGCCTGTTATCCTTCGTCATTAATTTAAAAGGGGTTCCCATCACTTGCATTTTGCGATTTTGCATTTGTGAGGTCAACAGAGCATCCAGTAAAACATCGAAATAAATATCATATAATCGGGCACGGTTGGGATTATCCACATTTTCGGCAATTTTTAACGCTTTGCGCCATTGCCCGATATCATATCGAATTCTGCGAATATTTTGCCGTACAACTTGTGAATATAAACTCTTTGCCATGCCGTTAAAGTGTAAAACACCACTATTTAAAAGATGATTTTATTGCTTTTTAAAAACTTTTAAATTCAAAATTCAATTGATACAAACGTTGCTTTATATGCGACCCGCAATCGTTCAAAATCAACGGAACTTTCGGTTTTCATTCGTTGTAACCCTTTCGGATCATTCTTCATCCAACGTTTGTAATCCCAATCTTTGCGGCTGTCGATATCTGCTTTGTTATCGATGGTTCGTTTGACCGCGGCGGTATTGACGAATTTTGATTTGCCGTTAAACTTTACCTTATACGCGGCTTGCAGTTGTTCAAAAGCAACGGGTCTTTCGGTTTTCATTCGTTGTAACCCTTTCGGATCATCCTTCATCCAACGTTTGTAGTCCCAATCTTTGCGAACGGTCGATGCCAAGACAACAGATTGTTTATTATTAAGGATTGAATCGATATTCAGCCGAATTTGCTCGGCGTTTTCGAGTATTTCGCCCTTTTGGTTGTAAAGTTTCAGCGCACCCGCATTGCTCGGCACGCTTACGACCGAAGCCTCCAACAGTTCCCATTTGGTGACGAACGGTATCGCATTGCCGTCGGGCATTGGGCGCAGTTCCACATCCAAAATAATGATACCGGGTGACGCGCCTTTCAAAAAACCGCGGGTTACCTTTCCTTCAATCTTTTTCGCAAAATCATCATCCGTATCGAATTTGGATTCCGCTTTTAGCATAGAACCTTCTGCACGCAGGTTATCCCATGCGCCGATCAATTCGTCGCTGTTGTGGTTGTGCAACATGGCGGGGTTTTGGCGGAATCGGTCAAAATTGCCGCCCGCGTTCACCAATATAAACCCGTGACTGTTTACTTTGCTTTCGTCGTTTAGTACAAAATCCATTTTACAAACTATTTATAACTATTTTAATTTTTAGGTTGCTTGTTGATCTCCGCCGTCTCTCTTAACACATCAATCAACCTTTGGAGAAAGTAAATGTGATCGTCATTGTTCTCGTGAACATATACGTGGTTGTCCATATCCTTGGCGACCACAAACAATGATACACGCATGTGAGCGATCAACAATTCGGTAAACCGTTCGGCTAAATATTCGGCATCAACTTCCTTAGCCAACATGTTTTGAAACGGCCCCAAGTTCAATGTTTTGTTACTCATGGCATTATAGATATGTGGTATTAACTATTTGATGTACTTTGCGTTTCGAGACACAAAATAATGATCCGCATGATAGGTTTTCGAAGAACCATCGTATTTCAAACCGTCTAATTCGGGTATTTCACGGCCAAGTATCGTTCTTTCATCCATATAACGGATATACTTGTTAAGTGCTTCGGCAACCTCCGAAAGTGCCGCATTTAATTCAATTTCTTGGGAGCCGTTGGCGTAATAACTCCACATTTCGCTTATTTGTTTGTCGGCATCGGCAACTAATTGCACCTTGTCGCTTTCGATTTTGTACAAATAGGGATGCAACTGCATATGACGATACCGAGCAATAAAGTTGCTCAATCCCACAAACGCCTTTTCAAGCGCGGTAGTATCGGGCAATCGGATCAATTCTTTCAATTTGTTGCTGTCCAGTTGCAAGTTACCTATGGCGGGGTTTTCGGTTTGGGCAGACAACAAGAGGTTGCGTACGATATCGGAAACATTGCACGTATATTCCATCATCGGCGGTCTGTACGGGTCTGCCATTCCGTACCGATCACGATGTGGCGTACTTTTCGTATCGACCCGGACCTGTCCGACATATTCATTGATTTGCTCGATTGATACGGTGATGTCTAACGCCTTGCATGCATCGTATACCGTTTGGTAATGTGATATACCCGCGGCGGCAAACTCTTTATAGTTCGCTATTTGCCTTTTGTCTTGATTAATTAAAACCTTGTCCATTTGATTTGTTTATGATGATTAATTTACTTATTGCTCTTATGCCTGTTGATGGCTTTAAATTGCTGAAGTGTCTTTTTCAACTCAACATAAGTCATTTGTGACAACTTCTTTTTAACGGTTCCGCGTTCAAGGCAAAACTTGTTAATCAGATACAGGTTAATTACCCGATCTTCAATCGTGTTGCCGTAAATGATGCCGAACTCCCACGCCGCCGAATAAATTTGATTGATTAACTCCGTTTTACCGTCCGTTTGGGATTGTGTTGCTCGGGGTTGTCTTGCGGTAACGGCGGCAATCTTTTCTTCAAGCAATTTGATCAAATACGAAGCTTCCGTACGGGTCAATTCGTTACAATGCGTCGTTCTTCCGTGGGAAACGTCGCATATTATTTCCGATTTACGTCCCATAAATCCCAATTTTCCAAGCAATACATGGATCATTTTGATTTGAGGGGCCGAAATATATTTTTCGGTTATCATGACTTTATTTTTTTACGGATTCTTCCATTTTCTTTGCCGTATCGTAATCGGGTGTTATTTCTCCGAGAAAATCGATTACGTCGCAATAACTATCTTCATTGAGGGCATTTCGTGTTACAAAATGCAGGATGTCGCAGATACCCCGATGTATATCCAACCATCTGTCCACCGGCGTTCGATCGGATATCTCGATCACTAACTTTTCATCTTCAAAACGTACCATAGCTTTAAATTTTAATTGATTGCATGTTGATTAATTGATAGATTTTTGTATTTCGGTAAAAATGCGCCTTAAAGAGCCTCCCGTTTTGGCGTATATTTTATCCACATCGGCCTTCGGATCGTTTGCTCTAACGATGAGCGCAACCTGTGTTCTCGCAAAATCGGTCAATGCTTCTTTTCCGTCGGGTGTTACCTTATTGTATCGGTTGCCGAACCGACTGAATATTTCGGCATATCCGACTTTCTTTCGTCCGATGTTGGCTTCGATCTTTGCTTTTAACCCGTCGGCTCCCATCATATACCATCCGCATACCTTTTCCGTGGCGTTCCAAAGTGCTTTCAATTCGAGAAATGCGGAATAATCCAGATCACCCGCTTCATCCAAAACGACAAAAGGGTTGGAAGCACTTCGAAGATAAAACACCAAATCTTCGTAAACATCCGAATAACGGCCCGTGCATACCAACCCGAATTCTTTTGCCAACAGCCTTATTAAACGCTGGCGGCTTTTCACCTGTGCACAATCAATATACACGGCATTTTTGTTTTGCTTTACATAGCATCTGGCGGCATAAGTTTTCCCCGTATCGGGCATGTCGCACAACATTCCGGATACCGACCATTGTTGGCAATATTCGAGATGCGAATACACGTAGGTGTACATCGGTGTTTGGGCCGTAACCCACCGGGGACTGTCATTCAATTGCACATCCAACTTACGGGCGATCGTAATCCATAGGGCATCGGAAACCACATTGTCGAGTTCGCCTCTCATAATGCGACTGTATTGGGCATTATTGATCCCCAAGAATACGGACATCTTTTTGTCGCTGTCATAATTGGCGCGTCGTTGGCCGATTGCCTTCACTATCTTTTGTTTTGCTTCTTTGGTAATCATTTTATTTGGTGTTTTAAAGTGATTGACGGATTTTTTATAATTGATCCATTGCCATTTCGGCCCAATATTCGGGGTCGTAATCTTTCAAAAGCCCGTCAAACCCGGATGCGTCCCGACAAGTATCCGTATCGGGGACAATCTCAAGCGTTACGGGCTTCAAGCTGTTGTAATCTTTCTTTTTCTCGATGATTTTGGTTTTGGGTAAATTCCGCTTACCTTCTTTCACCATTTTGTCGAATCGGGCAATGTATTTTGATTGATCGGCCATTGCTTCCTCATCGGCTTCCGTACGTTCGGCCGTCGATGAATTATAGGGTACGATCTTATCGCAAACGCATAAATAGACATCGTTTTGATAAAGGAAAACATTGCCGATGCCGCCGTCATCTTCCGGCAGGTAATATGCTTTAACCGTATAATTGTTGGCCGCTAACCGGTTGAGTATTTTCGGGTCGGGTAATTGGTATTTGTTGTATCGTACTTGTACGTATTGGTTCCGCTGTATGGTGGTCTCCGTGCAATCTCCGATGTAACGAATCAATCGTGCCGGGTCGATATCCGAAAGGTTGGGATTCATATTTTCCCGAAGTACCTGCATTCGGGTTTTGCCCCTGTATCGTTCTTGGTTGCCGTGATAATCGTTATTGTACCGTTCGATCATTTCAAGATCATCGGCTACCAATTGTTCGAAAGTGTAGGTTCTTTCTCGAATCACGTATTTGTTTTGTTGTTCGTCGTATACCCGTTCGCCGTCGGTTACGTTGGCCTCCAGTCGTGCATAAAATCGACCGATTCCGTCTTGATAACGTTTTTCGTATCCGTATTTTTTGACGCGGTTTAAGTATTCCGCCTCTTTTTCCTGTGAATTACCCGGAGCGCACCATCGAACAAACGGGAACACGGTACCGGCATTCATTAAATCGTTTTTGAACAGACCGACGATATGGTGTTCCACCTCCACTTCCATGGGCATACCCCACCCGTTGAGGTGGATAAATCGAAACATGTTGCGGACGCAATCAATAAATAGGCCGCTGTCCTTCTTTCGGCTGTATGCCGTGCCGATAAGGCAACCGCTTGCGACATCGTAAGCGTAATATGCTTTTACGCGACTGCCATCGGCCAAACGACGCGGTAAATCTCGGTCGTCCATTGATATCTTGGATAATGAATACAACGGAGCGTGTCGGTGGTGGTGCGGCCGTTGCGTGCTGTTAAATCGATGGTGATTGCTCCGCATCGCTTCGATAACGGCACGATTACCCGGTTTATTGATATACCGCCAAACGGTCGGTTCGCTTACCGCAATCGGTTTGCCTGTTTTTGTGTCGATGAAATCGGCGGGGTTGAATAATTCGCCCGTTTCCATATCAACCACTTCAACGGCATGTCCCATGAAGCGGTTGTAATCTTCGCATACCCACTTTGCATACGGATTGTTCGATTGGCAATAAATGGCCAATATCAACCGCTCGACGTCGGCGGTCACCTTACGACTGTTTTGATTGCAGAAATTTTTATGAATAAGAGATCGGTATCCCTCTTTGTCGTATCGGCTGTAACGTTCACGCAACCGACGGCTGTTGGATGGCAGACCATGCGGATATTCGAGTTTGTTAAGTCTCAAAACGTCGGTAGTTATCTTTTCCCAAAATTTATTTATGTTGAAACGGTTGCCCATTCCCTTTATTTCGGCCTTTCGTGAAATAAGTATCGAGCGTATGGTGTTTAATATGATGGCGTTGTTGTAATATTCCGAGACGGTTGCATCGGGTAAAAACCGATTGTCGGGACATTTGTACCCGGTGAAAAATGCCTTTGCTTCGCCATCATGTTTGATCTGTTCGATAAAAAATCGGTCCGCTTTGGCTTTGTGAGGATCACCGAACAGAGATTCGTAGGCTTGGCGAAATCGTTCCGGCAAACTATCGTAAACAACAAGTGCGGGCTTATTTAGGCATGCACGACGGGCAACTTTAATATATCCACGTTGGCATAGCTTTTTATAGTTTGCCAACGTGATAATACCGGATTGGCATAACCCGTTAATCTGTACGCACAATATGTTGTTATGATACTCTATCATTTGTATTAAGGTAGGATTCTTATAATTCGATGGCCCCTTTTAGGTATTCCATTGCCTCTCGTTCTCTTTCTTTGCTTTCTTTAATGATGTCGGCCGCTGCCTTGATTATTTTTACAGAATCTTTAACATTTAATTTTCCTTTGAAAAAAAGACTAATTGTAGAAATACTCAAATCGGTACGTCGTGCAATTTCGCTTATGCAACCATGCGGTAATTGGCTTTTAATTTCTTTAAAATTCATGGCTTACTAATTTATGTTTTGTACTTTTGACTGATTGTTTTTATAAAATGACGGTGCAAATATACGAATATTTGTATAAAAATAAGAAAATACGTATAAATTTATACATTTTTTAGATATGATTGATGAAGTAACTATAAATGAAAGATTTGCAAAAATTAGAAATGACCTAAGACTGTCACAATCCGATTTTGCTCAAGGCATAGGAATCAGACAAGCATCTGTTTCTGATATAGAAAGAGGAAAAATAGAATTGAATAATAAAATTATTATTGCACTCAATACAAAATTCAATATTTCCTTTAATTGGCTCTTCTATGGTATCGGAGATATGTACCAAAAAAAGAACCCTATATTGTTTACTGAAAAAGAGGGTAATCCTTTAATAATAAGAACAATTGAAGACGGCGAACCCGTTTACATGTATACCGAAAAGGAAACAAATCCATTATATACACAGGAAAGAGAAATTGCGAATAAGAAGTTGATAGCCAAACTAATAACAGCAAATAAATTACAGGATAGTCAACATTCATTTGCTGAAATAGCGGGTAATATATTAATGATTAGTGAATATCTCGATCACTATGAAATGTATCCTAAAATGAAGGATACATTGAATCAATATCAAGATAAGAAAATTACATTGAATGAATTAACACACAAATTCAAAGAGTACGTGATTAGTTTTAAGGAATTGTTTCACACAATCGAGCCTTACAAAAATGTTATTGAAGAAATTTATCAAGTCGTTTCAAAGTTTGACAATAAACATGATTGTATGTATTTATGTGAAGAAAGTAACGATTAGAAACATGTAAAACAGTACATTTAATCGAAAATACAAAAAAAACGAATGTTGATCAAGTCATGTTTTTGATTATCAGCATATTGAATTAATGCATACATGTGTTTATTTGTAATTATGGGGTTGTTTTCTTGTATAAAACATGACTTTTTTGGTTATTTTAGACAAATACAGGTATCCGTATTACTCCGATTTAAACGTCTTTTGTCTCCCCATCTGTCCCCCCATCTGTCCCCGCAAGTCTTTTTTAATGGTTTTTGAAATGTATTCTTAACCGCTCAATTTTGAGCGGTTTTTGAGATGAAAAAACACTATTAGATGCCAGTAAATTCGAATATTTGCGATATTTACAGGTAGTAATTCCAAAAGTATGGTTTTAAACCTCTTTTCTGGGTTAAAAATTAGCATAAAATTCCTCAAAATTGCACAATTTGTTTGAAATCGCAATTTGTTAGTTTGTTAATTTTTAGCGTTTTAGTATTTTCATAATGCACAATTCATTTGAAGCCCCCCACGAATCGAAAAATCTTTTGTACTTTCGCCGCAAATAAACAACATCATGAGTTATAAAGAAAGCATACGATTTGTTCTTCCTTTGTTGAAAAACAAATACAGTCTTTCGTTTATTCTCTTTTTTGTTTGGATTGTTTTTTTCGATTCCAACAATCTGATCGAACGTACCATTAATCTCAAGCGCGTTCACGGATTGGAAAAAGATAAGATTTACTACGAAACCAAAATAGCGGAAGACAGGACAAAGCTGGAAGAATTGGAAAGTAATCCCGCAAATCTCGAAAAATTTGCCCGCGAACAATATTTGATGAAAAAAACAAACGAAGATATTTTTATTATCGAGAAATAATCATTCCCCATCTTCCTCGTGCCTCCTTTTCCGATTTATCGCGTTCCTCTTATTTTGGCGTCAAAATCGCCGCGACGCATCGAGTTGATGCGGCAAGTAGGATTGCAATTTACCGTGCAACTTGCCGGCGAAACCGATGAAATTTATCCGCCGGAGTTGCAACGTGAAGATATTCCGCTTTATTTGGCGCGACTGAAAGCCGATGCATTTATGCGGGCCGTACCCGTTGCGGACGATACCGTCGTCATTACGGCGGATACGATTGTTTGGATCAACAATCGGGTGCTCGGTAAACCGGCCGATCGCCGTGAAGCCGTCGAAATGTTGGAAACGCTTTCCGGAAACATGCATACGGTATACACGGGCGTATGCCTCGCAACCAATTGCAAACAACACCTTTTTTTCGCCGAAAGCAACGTATACTTTCGGGAATTGACGTCTGAAGAAATCGTATGGTACGTGGATCGATATCAGCCGTTCGATAAAGCCGGTGCGTACGGCATTCAAGAATGGATCGGTTACGTGGGAATTGAAAAAATAGAAGGATCTTATTACAATGTAATGGGGTTGCCCGTCCAAAAACTATATCGCGAATTATGCAATTTTATCGCATGATCTCACGCATAACATTTCTCCAAAAACGACAAAACGAATTCTGCCGATTTTTCGGGTTCCTCAAGATAACCGGAATGTCCCGAATGTTCCAAAACATTGACCGTCGTATGCGGAAACGACAAAGCGGCGGGATACAATTCATCAAACGAAACATAATTATCCTTTTTGCCGAGAATAAATTGCACGGGTATCGTGTTTTGTCGCAATAATTCCGTCCTGTCGGGACGCATCCGCATTCCTTCCAATATGGCGACGACGCCCTCGATCGGTGTTTGGCGGGCAATCCGTTTGGCAAATTCCACCTTATCGTTCATCGGAATCAAATTATTTTCCGCGAAACCGTTGGGGATACTCGTGTTGCATATTAATATGAATTTACCCGCTTTCACCAATCGTATTTCTTTGGTGCGCGAAGCTTTTTTTTCTTCGCTGTCGGCGAAAGGCGAGGAGTGGAACAGACAAATACCTGCCAGTCGATCCGAATATTCGGCCAAATAAGCCAACGAAACATATCCGCCCATTGAATGTCCGACCAAAACGCAACGCGGTATTTTCAAATATTGCAATACGGCATTAACCG
>JAVBNP010000294.1:0-13466 GCA_031551455.1 Bacteroidales bacterium
AGGCTGACTCGTGCCGCCCAAGTCGCGTGCATCATAGTTATAGTTGTATGGGGCGCCAAAAAAGTCGATGTAGGGACTGTCGAGCAGGCGGTCGAAATAGAGATAACCGGTGGAGTTGAAATCGTTGTCGGAAAATAGGTACCCGTTGAAGATCCCGACCAACACGTCGCTCGGCCAACTCTCTTTAAAGAACTTCGTGAAATGATTGATGGCGCTTTCGACTGTCTCCTGGTGGCAATGGTAATAATCCATAATGCGTCGCTCTTTCTGCGGGTCGCGGAATACGCCCGTGTTGTAACGACGTTCTTCCATGTCGGGGATGGTGGCAGAGGTAATCGTTGCTTTCGGATTGCGCCATGCCGCCTGCAACAACCGATCCGTTCCATATTTGTTGCTTAACCATTGACGGAAATGCCGGGTCATGGCCTCGCCGGTATCCGGCTCTTGTTTATAGCCGAAATAGGTCCATTCGCCATAACACCCACCGCCGATCATGAACGAGAATACGCGCTTCCCCACGTTCGTCGTTTGCAGGTAATCCAGAAACCGTTTCACGACTGCAGTAGCTTCTTCTTGCCAGCGTATTGAGGCCAAGCTGGCATTGGGCGCACGTATACCATCGTTCACCGCATTGAAATCGATCGGTCCTCGGGCATACCGAACCTGCTCCTCCGGGTAGCGTTCGAGCCACCAGCGCGGCACACGAAGATCGATCCGAAGTTGGAAATAGGCATCGGGATTAATTTTCAGGATACCCTCCAGCGGATTGATCAGGTCATATCGAAGCATGGAAATATTCAGTGTACCGTCCGGATTCCAAACATTGCGCAGATCGAGATTTATTTCGATCAAGTCGATTCCGGCATTCATGAAGTTGGTGTAATTAATACGCCCGTCTTCGCCGTAGGGTGTACGGATAATGCTATATGGCGGCGAATAGAGGATGGGTGTGTAAACTTTACCGTTAATGTTGTAAAGGGTCCGACCGTGATTATGTTCCAGTTTCGCCCGAGTCAATTCGCTCCTCGACGAAGGGGAGCAGGCACTCAACAGGCAAAGTGCACTTAAAAACGGAAGTATGAATTTCATAAGCAAATGATTTGAAAGGTTGAAAAATATTTTCATAAAATAAGCGGCAATTAAAAACCGGGAATTAATACAAAAGTAACAGAAAAACGGAAACCGGCAGATGAACAATACCATGATACCAAATAAGACGTATCAAAACCTGGCGAATTTCTGGAAATCTGCCGGGTTTATTCATAAAAGTGGTTTAATACCCCGACCCTCTGGGTCGGAAACAAAAAAAACCTTTGGTCTTAATACCTCGGGGCTCTGCCCTGGGGTTATTCATTGCGCAAAAACCAATCGGGCTTTATAAAAATTGCCGTACGGCAACCCGGGCAACAACGCTTTGGTATCGTCGTAAAATTGCATCATTTTCTTTTTGTTTTCCTCACCGATCGGGTATTGCTCAGGTTGCCGCAAAAAATTGTTGATCGGGATTAACCGAAATACCGATACCTTATTCAACGGGAAACGATATACCCAATAAGGCTCGTAACCGTAGGATTTAAGGCTGGCGGTGTCATTTGTTTTGGTTAAACAGACTTCAAACGTGATGCCTCCGTCGCGGTAACGATCGCGTTGGTTCGAAATAAAGTTTCCCAAGGAATAAATAACGGGGACGGAATCGCCGTTACATCCGCTCATCATTTCGAAAGGTTGCACCACGTGGGGATGCATTCCGACGATGAGGTTGCAGCCGTTGCGTGCGAGAAAAGCAGCAAGACGACGTTGTGTCTCATTTTCCTTGTTTTTGTATTCTTCGCCCCAATGCAAAACGGTAACGATGTAATCGGCCTGCAGGTGATGCGCTTTGGCCAAATCGACGGCCATTTGTATGGTATCGATGTAATTAACGACATTGGGCCTCTCCACGGAAATTCCGTTTGTTCCGTATGTGTAGTTAAGAAAAGCCAATCTGAAATTATTCCTTTCAACCATTAACGGATAATCGATTTGTCGGCTCGTCGAATCTTTAAATACGCCCGTATACAGCATACCGATGCTATCCAGCACGTCAACGGTTCGGTCCAATCCTTGTTTTCCTCGATCCAATATATGATTGTTGGCGGTCATCAATATGTCAAATCCCGCATCCGACAATGCATCAGCCAACGATTGATGCGTCGAGAATCTCGGATAACCCGTGTACGGTTCTCCCGCAAGCGTCACTTCCAAGTTGGCAACCGCAATGTCCGCCGACGAAATATACTCTTTTATGTGCGTAAACACGGGAAAATAATTGTAACAACTGTCGCCGCCGTCGCGCCAAGCCCCTTTGATTTGCATACCATGTCCCATCACGTCGCCCGCAAAAATCAATCGAATGCTGTCCGTGACCATCACAAGGCTGTCCGCTTTCGCCGAATCGTCAAGTACTTGTGCCGAGGGAGATGCCGCACAACCCGAAATCAATACGGATAGCAAAAAGTTTTTCATCCATTATCGGTATTTGATGGTGGCTTCCGGACTTATTTTGCCGATGATGGCCGAAGGAAGGATCAACATCAAAAAGATGGATACGGCCGCTCCGATATTGATCAGCAACCAATGAATCACGTTAAAAGTAATCGGAACTTTACTGAGAAAATACGTTTCCTTATCGAGCGTAATGATACCGAATTTCCATTGCAACAGACATAAAACCAATGCAATGATATTACCCCATAATAATCCTTTGCCGACAAAATAGGCCGACTCGTATAAAAATATTTTGCGAATAAACCTATTGTCGGCGCCGAGCGCTTTCAATATTCCGATGGTGGAAGTCCGTTCCAAAATAATGATCAACAACCCCGAAATCATGTTAAATCCCGCAACCAATACCATCAGCAACAGAATGATCCACACGGTGGAATCTTGAAGTTTTAACCAATCGAAAATTTGCGAATACAGTTCGCGTACGTTTTGAATGTTCAAACTCGATCCGTCTTCGGAAAGACGGAATCCCGCCAAATCGAAAACCTTTTCGGTTGTTTCTTCGAGTTTATCGAAATCGCGAACAAATATCTCGAAACCGCTGATTTGATTTTTGTTCCAATCGTTTAACCGTTGAATGTGCGCCATGTCGACCAATGCGAAAATTTTGTCGAGTTCGGCCAAGCCCGTATCGTAAATACCCGATATGATGAATTTTCGTACCCGAAGCGGTTCCTGCACGAAATAAATCACCACGGGATCGCCCAGATTTAGTTGCAACAATTTTACGATGTGCCTCGATAACACGATTTTATCGGACGTTACGGAATCGGAAACTTGAAATACGGAACCTTCAACCAGATTATTCCGAAAAAAATCCCATTCAAAATCTTTGTCGACGCCTTTCAACACAATTCCCTGTATTTCCTCGGCGCTTTTCATGATGCCCGGTTTGAGGCAATATTTTTGCACGTGTCGTACTTCGGGAAGCGCTTCGATGTCAGCCAGAAAAGGTTGATTGGCCGATATGGGTGACATGTTGTACATGGAATGGCGACTGTCCAAATTGGTAATTTGAATATCGGCGGCAAACCCCGTTGCCTTGCGCCCGATTTCCCGCTTAAATCCGGTAGTCACGGATACGGCAATGATCATCACGGTAAGGCTTAACGCAATGCCAAAAATGCTGATGGAAACCATCAATCCGGTGGATTTCTTTTGCGACCCGCCGTACAATAAACGTTTGGCTATGTATAATTCGGTATTCAAAACGCCGTTTTCGATTGGTTGGCAAAAATATGAAATAATGTGCAGAAAATTTCGCAATTACGGGAAACTTTCCGGCTTCGGTTTACGTATCACTTTTTGGAACGAAAATTGAAGGTTTTAAGAAACAATTGAAATACAAATAATGCTTCGATCACTACCGTATTTCAATGTTTATTGTTCATGGTTATGCGTTTTTGTATCATCGGTATCGTCTTGATTATTTTCGCTTTCGGTTCGTCGCATGCACAAGTCGTGTCGATGGAGAAAGAAGGTACGGTTGCCGCATACCGAGTGGAAGCCGGCGATACGGTGTATTATCTGCATCTGCGCGAAGTAGTGGTACGTGCACCGCGTGTATTTAAAAGCAAGGCCGAAGAACGTAAATATTGGAAACTGGTGTACAACGTTAAGAGGGTATATCCGTACGCCAAACTGGCGGGAACAAAGCTTCAAGAATTGAACGATCACTATTTGAGTCTCAAAACCGAAAGAGAAAGAAAATCATACAGTAAACAGGTTGAAGAAGAATTAAAAGCCGAATTTGAAGGAGAACTTCGAAAACTGACCATCACGCAAGGTCGCATATTGTTGCGTTTGGTCGATAGGGAAACCGGACACACCACCTATGAAATATTAAAAGATTTTCGCGGATCATTTTCCGCCTTTTTCTGGCAAACGGTGGCCAAGATTTTCGGATCAAATCTGAAATCGAGATACGATCCCTCGGATGGCGAGGACAAAACCATCGAACAGATTATTGCGCAAATCGAAGAAGGTTCGCTGTAAGTATGTAAAATACTTATTTTCCGATCACAAGCATTTCGAATTTAAACAAACCCTTTATCGTTTTTAATCAATCGATATGCTTCGTTGAGGTGTTGAAACTTTTCGTTAGCGGCTTTTTTAATGTCTTCACCCAAATATGCCGCTTTATCGGGATGATGCTTCAAGGCCATTGCGCGATACGTTTTTTTGATGGTCGCGATATCGGCATTTCTGTCCACTCCCAGTATTTTATAAGCTTGCAAAAGGGTATAAGAAGCGGGTTGCCGCGAAGGACGGCCGGAATAAGCCTTGTGCGTATCCTCGACAAACATCGCCCGAATGGAATCTCTGTCGACGGCATTGATGCCGATTTGTTTCGCGATGGATTCGAGAACGAGTTTTTCGGCGGCATCGAAATAATTGTCAATATTGGCAATGTTGACCAAAACATACATCAATTGCAAACGGGACGAGTACTTCATGCTCTCCTTTACTTGGAGACATACGGAGGATAAGGAAATGTCTTGTTTCAAAATGTTCCGTAACATGCCGAGCGCTTTAACGGCGCCTTGTCTGCCGAAATTACGGATAAGGAAAAATTTGACGTATTCGAGTTCCGCCTTGCGAACGTTGCCGTTTGCCTTCATCACGGCCGCCATTAACACCAACATGTTTGAAATAAATCTGTTTTCGGCGGAACTTGATCGGAATAACGAAACGGTCTCATCGATGATATACCCGATCACGAATCCGATAATACCGACGACGGGGCCACCCACACCCCAACCTAATCCGGCACCGAGAAATTTACCCAGATTTCCGAAAAACGTATTTCCGGGCAAAAAATCCCGTTTATTGACCAATTTCTTTCGCGACATGTTACGGATAAACGAATAAATGCCTTTTCGTTCGGAAAACTATTTTTTTAGCGCGTCGTAAAGAACTTCTATCGGATGTAATGCTTTTCGTCCCGTTCCGTGTTCGATATGTTGGCGACAACTCGTTCCCGGCGCCGCAATAACGGTATTCGAGTCCGCTTCGCGCACTTGAGGGAACAGCGCCAATTCGCCTATTTGCATGGACAAATCGTAATGTTTCTTTTCGTAGCCGAACGAACCCGCCATACCGCAACATCCGGTTTTCAATTCGCGCACCGTGTAATTTTTCGGGATGCTCAACATCGCGGACGTTGCTCGAGTGGTAATCAACGATTTTTGTTGACAATGTCCGTGAAATGCAATATCGACCGGATTCTCCGTAAAGAACGACGCGCTTATTTTTCCCCGATTAAATTCGCGCACGATGAATTCCTCGAAAGTTAATGTGTCGGGAGCCAACAGACGTGCGGTTTCGCGTTGATCGGGGGATACCAATTCGGGATATTCGTCTCTAAATGCAAGAATGCACGAAGGTTCGATTCCGACCAAAGGGATCTCGGCAGATACATGTTTACGAAATAAATCGACGTTTCGATCGGCAATTTTTTGCGCTTTACGCAACAAACCTTTCGAAATATATGTTCGCCCACTCTCTTCGTGCGGCAAAATTTCGATGCGATAACCCAAATGATGCAATAAATCGACCGCCTTTAACCCGATATGTACGTCATTGTAATCTGTGAACTCGTCAACGAACAAATATACACTGCCAATGGGTTGATTTATAATACTATTTAGTGTCTGTAATCGTCTTTTTAATTGATTTCGAAGAGTGTATCTTTGAATTTCGGGAATATGCCTTCGCAAGTCAAATCCCATGATTTTTTTGACGAGCGACCAATTTGTCGTTCGGTTATAGATTAAAGGCAAAAAATGCCCCAATTTATTCAGTTTATTGATGTTGGCAATCATTCGGGTACGGAACGGTACCCCATGTCGATCGTAATAATGCTGCAGAAATTCGGCTTTCAGCTTGGCCATATCCACGTTTGAAGGACATTCGCTCTTGCACCCCTTACATGAAAGACAAAGGTCAAGAATATCAAGCACTTCGCAATCGCCGAATGCCGTTGTATTTGAATTGTTGATAAGGTATTCGCGTAAAATATTGGCCCGCGCGCGGGTTGAAGCATACTCGTTGCGCGTGGCCATATAACTCGGGCACATGGTACCTCCGGCAACATGCGGTTTACGACAATCGCCCGATCCGTTGCAACTTTCCACCGCGCGCATCATTCCCAAGGTCGAAGAAAAATCGAAAACGGTTTTGATTTCTTTTACCGGATGTCCCGGTTCGTAACGCAGGCAGGTATCCATCGGAGGCGTATCGACAATCTTTCCCGGATTGAATATTCCGTACGGGTCAAAACATGCCTTTATCTCTTTAAACAGCCGATAGACGTATTCGCCGTACATCAGCGTGATAAACTCGCCGCGAAGCCGTCCGTCGCCATGCTCGCCGCTGAGCGAACCGCGGTATTTTTTTACCAATTCGGCCGTTTCGCGCGCTATGATGCGGAATAAACGAACATCATTTTTATCTTTCAAGTTAAGCACGGGACGCAAATGCAGTTCTCCGGTAGCAATATGTGCATGGTAAACACAATCAAGATGGTGCTTGGCCAATATTTTTTTAAATTCGGCAATATACGCCGGTAAATCTTCGGGAAGAATGGCGGTATCTTCAATCACCGACACTGGTTTGGCGTCGCCTTTCATGTTCGATAACACGCCCAATCCCGCTTTACGCAATGCCCACACTTTGTTGATATCGTCGCCGGTAACAAGCGGAAAATAATAACCGTACCCTGCATCTCTCATCGCTTGCTCCAATTGCTCGGCACGTTGTTGAAGATCGGATTCGTCGGTTTCGGCAAATTCCACGATCAACAAGGCGCCCGGATCGCCTTTCACGAAAAAACGATTGCGTTGTTGCAACAGATTGTCTTTGGTGCATTGCAAAATCACGTTATCCATCAACTCGACAGCCCAAGGCTTGTGTTGCAAAGCAACAAGATTGGCTTGCAACGCTTCGTTCACCGATTGCAGATGAATGCACATGACGCCTTTGACGGGTGGTGGGAGCGGAACCACGCGCAATTTCACGGCTGTGATAAACATCAATGTTCCTTCCGACCCGGCAATCAACGAACAGAAATTGAACAATTTATCACCGTCAAACGGTTGCGTATTCAGCAACTCGTCAAGCGCGTATCCGTTATTGCGCCGTCGTATGCCGGCTTTGGGATATTGGGTTTCGATTTCGCTTCGGGCAACAGGGTGGGAGAGTAGCTCTTTTGTTTTTCGGTATATATTGCTTTCCAATGAATTACCGATCGTTTTCTTATCGAATTCTTCAAGTATCAGATCGGTGAATTCCGCCTCGCTGCCGTCGCTCAACAATGCTTTGACGGCTAATGTATGATCGCGTGTGCTTCCGTAAACGAGGGAGTGTGATCCGCAGGAATTATTTCCTGTCATTCCGCCGATGGTACATCGATTGGATGTAGACGTTTCCGGAGCAAAAAATACTCCGTAAGGTTGCAAGTAACGATTCAAATCGTCCAAAATGACACCCGGTTCCACCCACACCCAACCCTCCTCCGCATTAAATTCCAAAATGCGGGTCATGTATTTGGATACATCGGCCACCATACCGTTTCCCACCACTTGTCCGGCCAACGAAGTACCACCCGCACGAGGTATCAGGCCGATGTTGTGTTTACGCGCATGACCGATCAACAATCGGATATCGTCGATATCCTTCGGGCAAGCCACAGCCAAGGGCTTTTCGCGATACGCCGATGCATCGGTGGAATATGCGGTAAGGTTTACGGCATCGGTGTAAAGATCACCGCGAAAATTTCGGGCTAATTCGGTAAAATCGGAAGAATGCAAAACAATGAAAAATTAGTGTCAAAAAGCACAAATATAAGCGTTATTTTGCCTTGATTCGTCGATTGTTTGCTGTTTGTTTTTAAATGTTTTATAACGCAAATACGATAAGATCGCCGGCGGATGCTTATCGACACCGGACCCGTATCCGATAGTACATCGATCGTTAAAGTACTTTTTTCAGCAGATATTTTTCGCTTAAATTTCCCGTAATCACGTTTCCGTTCATATCCAATTGAGTCAACATGCCTTCCGAAACGAGATATTTATCGGGCGCATCGGTAATTCCCTCCAACGTGATCGTATTTTTTGCACCGAACCACGAAAAATTGCCCTTTACTTCAAATGTCCGGTCTCCTTTACCGAGATATGTTGTTTTTTTGACAAACGTGTGATCTTTGTTCAATTGAATTTCAATGTCCATGCCCTCGCAATCGGCACATGGAAGCGTTCCCGTATACGTTCCGTAATAATCGGTTTTCAAGTCTTCTCCGGCGGATATCACGGTTTCTTGTTGATCGGAATCGGATGTGTTTGATGATTGTTGCGACCGGTGGCAACTCCACATGAATAAAATTAGAATGACCGGAAAAACGGAAAGTCTTTTCATTTTGTCGGGTTTTGGCGAATGATTGTTTGGTACAAAACCAACAAATACCATACCCGAAAGTTCAAACTTACAAAATTAACAAAAAAAATAGTATTAAATAGAAAGTATTAAAAACTTAATTGTAAAATTATCAAATTACAATTGTTTTATTCTAAAGTTCTTAAATTCGATTTTCATCGGAGGCCCTACATGTACTTGTACTCCTAAAACACCCGACATTCGACGATTGACCGTGTCGTTATCGATTACTTTACTCATTAAAACGCCGTTGATGTAGTGTTGCAACTTATTACCTTTTGCCACGATATGATACTCATTCCAATCGTTCTTTTTGATGTATTTGCTTAATGAATCGTTAGGAAAATCGATTGCCGCAACGGAAGCATGACTAGGTGAAACATATCCGACACCGACTACGGATGATTGTCCGCGTAAAGCCAAAAACTGTCGCCCGCGCTCTTCGTAATTTTGTCCCGTATATCGGTTTTGCCCGTCAATATCCGCTTGATACCCTTTCAATGCGTACGGAATGGTATCTATTAAATCATTACGATAACTGATCCCGCTGTTACCACGATCGGAAATACGATAATCCGCTTTTAATTCAAAATCGCTCAGGATTAAATCCTTCTTGATAATGAACGTATTTCTTTGGAGAATGGTGGTCGGAGTTACTTCACCGACCATACAGTCGTTTTCGACACGCCAATATATCGAATCGTAATCCCAGCCGTCCAACGACTTTCCGTTGAAGATGAGTTGAAAGCCCGACTCATTGACTTTTGATTGTGATGTTTGCGACGACGGGCAACCCGTAAATAACAATCCCGCCAAGCACAACCAAAATAAGTTACGCAATGTTCTGATGTTGAAAAAACTCAAATTCATATAAAAGTTATTCGAATTATTTCACGATTCCCGCAAATCCCATGAATGCCATGGCCAGCAATCCGGCCGTCACCAATGCGATGGGAACGCCTTTCATGCCTTTCGGGATGGAGGCAAATTCCATTTGTTCACGAATTCCGGCAAAGATCACCATTGCCAATGCAAAACCGAGCGCCGTAGCCACGGCAAATGCCACGCTTTGCATCAAGTTGTATTCCTTTTGGATCACCAAAATCGCTACCCCGAGGATGGTACAATTGGTGGTGATCAACGGAAGAAATACGCCCAATGCCTGATATAGCGAAGGACTGACCTTTTTGAGAATAATTTCCACCATTTGCACCAATGCGGCAATCACCAAAATGTAGGTGATGGTCTGCATAAACTCTATCCCCAACGGATTGAGAATGTATATTTGGATGATATAAGTGAAAATGGTCGAAATGGTCATCACAAACGTAACCGCAGCGCCCATGCCGGCAGCTGTCGATATTTTGTTGGATACGCCCATGAACGGACATATGCCGAGAAATTGCGCCAATACGATGTTATTGACGAAGATGGCCGAGATAATAATTAAAATGTATTCCATAAAATGATGAATTTATCTGCTGATCGATACCTTTTGTATCAAGTATTTTTTATTGTTTTTATTTTTTATGTGTAAAATATAGACACCTTGCGGATACGTGCCGACATTTATCCGAACGAGAGCATCGGAGGTTGTTCGGTCGATCAAGACTTTTCCGGAAGCATCGGACATCTTTATTTCATAATGTCCCGGTTCGTCAAATGTAATATTAATTTGATCTGTTGCCGGATTGGGATATACCTTGACTTGCGGAATATCGGATATTTCCGAAACTCCGGTGAGTTGATTCATATCAATTGTCCGACGGATCGGTTCGGCAGCCGAATAGTGATAATCGCCGTTCTGATAAGCTTCGACGACAACAGCGCCCGTTTCACCAAATGTCAAAACATTGTTGTCGATAGTCGCATTGCCCGTTATAACCCTAAACGATACCGGCAAGTCCGATGAAGATGATGCACGAAGAGCCACACCTTCTCCGAGGATATCCGTACTTTTTGGAATTTCGAAATTGATGGTTTGCGAGATCTTTGCGATGGTTAAAAATACGCTTTGTTGTCCTTTGTACGTCATATCATCAATAACGGCAACCACGCGGTAGCTTCCCGGTTCAACGGGACCGGCGGATGAGCCGTTATAGGTTACTTTGACGGAAAGTCCTGCCGGCAGCGTCGATACGATAATACTTTTTTGCTTACCGTCATACACATGTTCTTTTCCGGAAAATATGATATCGGCTTTGGGTTTTACATACAACATATCCGACGGTAAACTTTCACATCCGGTTGATGTCAAAGTCACGCTGTACGTTCCGTAACTATTGATGGTATATTGTTGCGATAATTGTTCTTCTTCATTCCACAAATATTTAACGTTGGCGCGAGATAAATATCCGGTTTGTACTTCCAACGGTAGTTCTCCGTTCTCGAACTTATTCTGATCCAAAATACTGATCATCGGCTTCAGCTTGGACAGTACCATACAATAATCTGTTGACGGTTGAATGCGGTATGCGATATACATAAAACGCTCGCGTATCCATTGTACCAACCTACGGAGTTCCCCTTCGTAATTATCGGGAATGGGTTCGGTGGTGTCCGTCCAAATGGGTTCGCCGAGTATCGGCCATCTTTCGAAATTCCGATCAACGGCGCCATAACGATTCAATTCCGATGCAGCATCCTCAAAACGAGCTAAAACTTTTTCGAAAATGGGAATCACCTCAATAAAACGTCGGGCAACCGCTTTTTGAAATTCTTCGTCTTCCCACATACGATTGATCCAAGGCATGTTTTCGCGTACAAAAAAGCGTTCCATGGCCCAAGTTGCTTTATACGCAACGTCGAAATCCCAAATGGGGCCTATTTTCAGTTTCTCGCCTTGTTGTTTGTGAAAGAAAACACTCGACAAAAAATAGGAATGATCCCAATCGATGGCCAATTCCTCCATCACGTACCAATCGACAAATGATTGCACATCGACATATTTGCGATATCCCGCAACGGGATTTTTGAAATTTGCATCATACAACGCCGTTTCAAAATCGGCTATATAATCGCTGATATACTTTGTTTGTTCCGGTGTTCGGTCATCATCTTTGGGATACTTAAATCCGAAATACAAATAATCGGGTTCTTGCTCTTCTCCGTAGTACCTGTCAGGATATATCCGCGAAGAAGTAATATATTTTGCACCCTCGTCCTTCAAGGCATGCGGATAGTCTTGTTCAATGAGGTATCCTCCCGTAAGTGCGTCGCCTTCGTTACCGATATCTTTAACATTAACGCGTTGTTTGCCTTTCTTGATATTTTCGCAAAGCATATACAATCCGCGATATTCATCGTTCACGTACAATTCGACAAACCACAGGTGCGGCGCCCAATTGCCCATGGCATTTGCCAAATAAAAAGCAAAATAATGCCTCAAAAAAGTTTTGTCGAAATAACAAGCATGCAATATCCAATCCTCGTTCTTGGCCATTCCCAATAACGGGATTTCGTTTTTCTTGCCCGCACTGTTGATCAAGTCAATGGAATACGATTTTTTGTCCGAACGATCCCATGATGAATTGCCGCGTCCTTTAATGCGAATGCCGCCATAATACAGATTTTCCGCAGCGTAATCCGAACCATTGGCATTTTCGATTCGCATAACGCCGAACGATTTTACCTCTCTGACAATATCGTCGAGTTTCTTCCCGTCCGAGAGTTCAATATACATGACGGGAATTTTCTTGGGACTAAATAAAATATCCTCTTGGTCTTGCGCAAAAATAACCTTTGGGCAACATATACTCAATATCAAAACAATGTAAAAAATTCTTTTCATGATCGAGCGGTTTAATGACGCAAGTTAATCATTTATTTCGTTTTCAACTTATTCACGATCATAATCAAATACCCCAGCGCGATAAATGCTCCCGGAGCCAATACAAATATCAAAATGTTGGTTGTTTCGGGAAGGAATTGGAAGCCGAACACCGAGCCTGCGCCCAATATTTCGCGAATGGCGCCCAACAATGTCAATGCAAAAGCAAAACCGAGACCGATGCCCGCACCGTCCAAAAGCGAAGGCAACGCCTTGTTTTTCGCCGCGAATGATTCAGCGCGGCCGAGCACGATACAGTTCACCACGATGAGCGGGATAAAAATACCTAATTGGTCGTACAGGCTCGGTTCGCCGTTCGGGCCGGGCGAGTTAACATAAGCGGCCATCAACAAGTCGACGATGGTAACGAACGACGCGATGACGACAATATAAGCCGGAATACGCACTTTGTCGGGAATCAATCCCGCAATCAGCGATATGGCGACGTTTGACAACATCAGCACGAACGTGGTGGCCAAACCCATTCCCAAGCCGTTGATGGCCGAAGTGGTGGTAGCCAATGTGGGACACATCCCCAAAACCAACACAAAGATCGGATTCTCCTTGATCAGACCTTTGCTGAAATTTGCCCAATGATTCATATCAGTTTTGAGTTTAGATTTTTGTTTTTCGATTAATAGACCGCTGATGACGCGGA
>JAVBNP010000067.1:0-7345 GCA_031551455.1 Bacteroidales bacterium
GAAATCCCGTTATATCCGGCGGAACATATTTGGGAATCACGGGTATCGATTTATCCGTAAACATTTTCGAAAAAACGCTTCGGGAAATGAAATCTTATGCGGATAGTTACATCCAAGTCATCAACAACGGCGGCATGGTGATATTTCGCTCCGACACGATTTCCGATAACAAACCGTTCACCGTTGAAGGAAACCGCGCCGTTGCCGAAAACATAACGGCCAACATTCGCGCGGGAAAAGAACAAGTTTTGCAAGCCGACGTCAACGGCAAAAGCATTTATTACGCATTCAGCCCCGTGAAAATTTCCGGAGCTGATGCACCATGGTCTTTATGTATTGTCGTACCCGAGGAAAGTCTGTTGGCATCCGTCGGTAGGATTATTCGAACAAGTTCGTTTTTGTTTTTCCCCGGCATCCTGCTTTTGCTGATCTGCGTGGTAGCGGCCGTAAACGGTATCGTTCGTCCCATCAACGGAGCCAACAAAGTTTTGTCGCAATTGTCGCTGGGACATATCAGCAAAGCGGAACAACTACCCGTAAAAAACAACGACGAGATCGGAAAAATGTCTCAAGCGTTGAACGCTTTAACGACGGGATTGAGCGAAATGTTGGAATTTGCCGAAAAAATAGGTAAGCGCGATTATTCCGTCGAATATCATTTATTGAGCGAACAAGACGAACTGGGAGCCGAGATGATTGAAATGCGCAACAATCTTGCCGAAAGCGCCGAAAAAGAAAATCGATTCAAAGAGGAAGAAGAACGTCGCAATTGGGTGAATCACGGATTGGCCGAATTTGCGGAAGTACTGCGCAACAACAGCCATGACATGGAAGCGCTTGCTTACCAAATGATCAGCCGAATGGTGAAGTATCTGGATGCCAATCAAGGCGGATTTTTCGTGGTAAACAACGACGATCCTTCGCATTTGTATTTGGAACTTACGGCAAGCTATGCCTACGAACGTCGCAAATACCTGCAAAAACAGATCGAACCGGGCGACGGATTGGTCGGTACGTGTTATCAAGAAGGTGAAACCATTTACATAAACGATATTCCCGAGGGATATGTGCACATCACTTCGGGTATCGGCCAAGCCAATCCACGTAATTTGGTGATTGTTCCGTTGAAAGTAAACGACATGATATATGGTATCATGGAGGTTGCTTCCTTCAAGAAGATAGAGCCTTATCAAATCGATTTTCTGGAAAAAATCGGTACGACCACGGCATCGGCCATATCGACGGTAAAAACCAACCTGCATACCGCAAAACTGTTGGAACAATCGCAAATGCAGTCACAACGATTGAGCGAACAGGAAGAAGAGATGCGTCAAAACATGGAAGAAATGCAGGCCACGCAGGAAGAAATGTATCGCAAAAACCAAGAATCGGAACATGCGCAGCGAGAACTGTCGGATGCCGTGACTAAAATGCAAGAAATACAAGATTCACTGGAAGACGAAAAGTTCGAAATACAATCGGTTATGGATGCGGTGGACAACGTATTTATGCGCATCACGTACGATACCGACATGACGTTGCTCGACATCAACGATGCGTGCTTGGATTTGCACGGCGCCACTCGTGAACAAATGATCGGCATCAAGTTGACGGATAAAATGGATCCGAAAGACATCCCGGCATTCAAGAAAAATTGGAACAAGGTACTTACCGGTGAAACTTTCAAGGGCGAAGGTATTCGTAAAACGCATAACGGCGATAAGCATGTGTGGTACATGTATTGTCCGATAAAAGACGCTTCCGGAAAAGTGCATAAAGTGTTGATGCTGGGTCGTTTTTTGGAAGATATGTGATTTCTGTTTAAAAATAAGCCCTTAAAACGGTAACCTAAAGACATATTTTACGTAAAACAAACAAGTATTTTGTTGACAAATTATGCCGGATATAACATATAAAGCGGTGGTCATAGGCGGTTCGGCCGGAAGTTTTCAGGTATTGGTGAAAATCTTGCAATCCTTACCGAAAGATTTCAATTACCCCGTGCTGCTCTGTATGCATCGACTGAAACATGTTCGTTCCGGATTTGTCGAAGCATTGTCACTCAAATCGAATATTCCGATCGTGGAACCGTACGATAAAACGCACATCAAATCGGGAATAGGGTATTTGGCGCCGGCAAATTACCATATGTACATTGAGCTGGCAAACCAAATTTCGTTGTCCACGGAAGAACCGGTCAATCATTCGCGCCCGGGTATCGATTTGACATATATGTCGGCAGCACAGGCGTATCGAAATAAATTGGTGGGAATTATTCTTTCGGGCGCCAATAAAGACGGTGCTGCGGGCATGAAAAAAATAGCGGATTTGGGAGGAACCACCATCGTGCAGGATCCCGCGGAATGCGAAGTGCGCACCATGACCGAGGCCACTTTAAACATTACCAAGGTGACGCATGTGTATAAGACCGATCAAATCATTCAATTTTTAAGAAATATCAGCAAGTAAAAATATATTGTCATGAACAAAACCGCCAAATATGCGACTTGGGGACTATGGATATTCGTATTCATCGTCGTTGTTGCATTTGCAATTATCTATGCCTCGCAAACGGCCCGGGTAATCTTGTTGTATGCCGGCGTTGCGCTCGAAATCGTTTTTTCGTTGGTTTTACTGGTGTTCCTGTTACAAAACAAACAAAGTTTTAATGAACTCGAGCAAGAAATAAATCGTTTGGAACAACGTGAGCAAGCTCGTCTCCGCGAAGAAGACCGGAAGAAGTCGGAACAAGCCGCGGAAACGCAAGCCGACAATTTCAATGCGGACGAGATTCTGGCGAAAATCATGCCGAATGCCGAAACAACTTTTACCGACGCGCAAAAGTATACCGAAAAAATACTTCAAAACACGGCCAAGGAATTGGATATCGTCCAAGGGTTGGTTTTTCTTCTCGACAAAAAAGATCAATTATTTAATGTGTCGGGCGAATACGCTTATTATTCGGAAGAACAACCGCGCAGTTTCCCGTTGGGTGAAACGTTGTCGGGACAAGTGGCCAAAAACAAACAATTGCTGAACGTGCAAGAAATGCCCGAAGGTTATATTACCGTTTTGTCGGGTTTGGGTAAAAGCAGTCCGCGTCATTTAATCATTGCCCCGTTCGTGCACGACGATGAAAGCATCGGGGTTATCGAATTGGCTTCATTCAAACCTTTCGGTAAAAACGAAGAAGTATTGATCGAAAAAATGACCGGGGCAATGGCCGGTAAATTGAACGAATTAAGGAAATGATCATGAGCAACGAACGTAACGATAATATCGGAAAAAGTACGATTGACATGCCGACACTGATCGGGTCGATCGGTTTTGTCATCATTGCTTGGATTATCGCTTTCGCGACAACCGACATTCAAGTGGGTTTCGTCGGATTATGGGAATTGCATAAAATGATTCCCGTATTGTGGTTTATCGATGTGATCCCCATTGTGGCCGTCACCATGACAACCGGTTCAATTTGCAAGTTTGCCGCCCAAATCGGCGAAATGAAAAGCAAATTGAAGATCATCAGAGATAGAGGCGATGCTAATGCCCGTTTTGCACAGGAAATCGGTTCGGGTAATTACGAAGCCGAAATTGCCGTCGCCGAAGACGATCTGCTCGGAAAATCTTTGATGGTGATGCGCAATAACTTGCTCGAAAACAGCAAAAAAGAAGCCGAGCAACTGTGGATCAGCAAAGGGAAAGATGTGGTATCGGAAATTCTGCGGTTACACAACAATGTTGAAGAACTGTCGGTTGATGCATTGATCAACATCATCAAATATGTGAACCTGTTGCAGGGAGCTTTGTATTTTTACGACGAAGACAGTAAAAAACTTCGCAACATGGCCACCTACGCATTCAATCGTCGCAAATACATCAACCAAGAATTCAATGTAGGACAGGGACTTATCGGTCAATGCGCTTACGAAATGGATTATATGTATCGTACCGACATTCCCGACGATTATGCGACCATCTCTTCGGGGATTCTCGGCGACAAAAAGCCCGCAAGTTTATTGATCGTTCCGTTGATTGCCGACGAAAAGTTGCAAGGTGTCATTGAATTTGCTTCGCTCGACAAGGAAATTCCGGAAGCAACCATCAAGTTCCTTCGCGAATTGGGTGAAATCATTGCTCGTACGTTCTTTAACCTGCGCGTGAACAAGAAAACGGAAAAACTGTTGGTGGAAGCGCAACAGATGACCGAAGAGTTGCGCGAAAACGAAGAACGTCTCCGTCAGAACGCCGAAGAAATGCGCGCCACGCAGGAAGAGCTTTACGAAACCAACGAAAAACTTGAAGCGCAAATACAGGAAGTCCGGAATGCGCAACGACGCTTGAATTCGTTGTTGGAAAACGCTTCGGAAATCATCTCGATCTTCGACCGAAATCTGAAACAAACATACGAAAGCCCCTCAGTAAAGAAAATCTTCGGTTACACGCCCGAAGAAGTTATCGAAGGCGTTGCCAACAAATACGTTGCCGAAAGCGAAACCGAAGTGCAACATATGTTTCAACAATTATTGGATCATCCGGAAGAACCCGTCACCATCGAATGTCAATGCATTCGGAAAGACGGAAGTCCGATGATCGTTGAAATTACGGGACGAAACCTCATTCAAGATCCCGCCATTCAAGGTATTATTTTGAATACGGTAGATCGAACCGAACGTAAACGCGCCGAAAAGGAAGAACGCTTGCGCAACAAAATGCAATCGTTATCCGAAAACTCGTTGGATGTTATTCTGCGTTTAAGTTTGGATGGAATTTTCTTTTATGCCAATCCCGTATTGGAGGACTATTTGGGCATTCCCGCCAAAGAACTCATCAACAATAACGTCAACGACGTTGCGATCGACGCCGATCTGAAAAAATATTTCATCGATACCGTAACGCAAATCAAGGAAGATCCCGTAAAAACAAATACGGAAATCGACATCCCCGTACGAATGGGCGAAAAAACAACCGTTCGTATTATGAACTTCGCGGCGATTCCCGAAATGAACGAAGATGAATTGGAAACCATCTTATTCGTGGGGCACGATATTACCGAAGCCAAGCGTATCGAGTTGGAAATCCAAGAAAAGAACAAGAAAATCGAAGACAGTATTAATTACGCGCAACGGATACAGCAATCCATCATTCCGAGTATGGATTTGATTAAAAGGCAATTGCCGAATTCGTTTGTTTTGTATAAACCGCGGGACGTGGTCAGTGGCGACTTTCCGTGGTATGCCGACAGGAGCAATAACCTGTATATTGCGGCCGTCGATTGTACGGGACACGGCGTTCCCGGAGCACTGCTTTCGTTTGTGGGATATTTCACGCTCAATAACATTGTCGATCATCGAAAAGCGTATACTGCCGGCGAAATTTGCGACATGTTGCATCAAGGCGTTCGTACCACACTCAAACAGGATATGGAAAACGCCAGCGCACGCGATGGCATGGATATTGCTTTCTGTAAAATCAACGTGTTGAAAAACGAAGTGGAATATGCCGGTGCTCATCGACCTTTGTATCTGTTGCGTAACGGCGAAATTATCGAATATAAAGGCGATCGTAAGGCTATTGGCGGCATTCCGATCGGCAAAAAACCCGAAGAACCTTTCACGACACATTACATCAAACCGCAAACGGGCGACAAAATATTTTTCTTTTCGGACGGTTTACCCGATCAATTAGGCGGCCCCGAACGTACAAAATATTCGCCCCGACGCATTCGCGAACAAATATTGGCACATCAAGACTATTCGATGCAACAATACCATCAATTGTTCGAGGAAGATTTCCTCGAATGGAAAACGGGAATCAAACAAACCGATGACGTTTTGTTAATCGGCATAGAATTTTAAAAACATTTATTCAGTCAAGAAAACATATCAATAATCAAATAAAAAAACCCATGGAAAAACCGAAATCCTTTGTTGAGTTTATTCTCGATTTCTACAAATATATGCGGGAATACGAGATATCGTTGGTCTATGAAGGTGAGATAACACAACCCATTATTAAAGCCTTTTTGTCGTTGACCGAAACCAAGATGATGCAGCAGGAAGAGCCGGGTGCCGTACAACGCAAGGTATTCCACGTTATGGTCGAATGCTTGCAGAATGTCAGCAAATACAGCGACTCGTCCATCGAACAAAACTATTTATATGCCGGGATGGGCATTTTCATTGTTACGCGCAGTCAAAAAGAGTACTGCATCACTACCGGAAATGCCATGGAAACGAGCAAGATTGACGAATTGAAGAAAACGTTGGAATATATCAACAGCTTGGATAAAGATGCATTAAACGAGCTGTACAAAAAACAAATCAAGGAAGGTCAATTGCATGAAAAGGGCGGAGCCGGATTGGGCTTTATCGATATCAAACGTAAAACGGGAAATAATCTTTCGTACGAGTTTATGCAAATAGATGACGAAATGACCTTTTTCATATTAACTTCAAGTGTATCAAGAGTATAAAATATAAAAATCGAAAAATATTATGGATCCTATTATCATAAGTGCAACAGAAGATACTCCCGGAATACGTTTGGATGCCGGAAATGACATTTTTGAACTTTCGGGACGTTCGCTCCCCGAGGATGTATCGAAGTTTTACGGACCTATTTTGAATTGGTTGGACGAATATGCGAAGTCGCCGAACGATCAAACGGTTTTCGATTTCAAATTATCCTATTTCAATACGGCCTCTTCCAAAATCATCCTCGATATTTTAATGAAACTCGAAGGAATCCACAACGATGGAAAAGACATTGCCATCAAATGGTATTATCCCACGGATGATGAAGATATGATGGAAGCCGGCGAAGAGTATGCCGACATTGTGGATATTCCGATCGAATTGGTGGAATATTAGCCAACACGGAAATGAAAGAACACGGGCACACTCTTTCATTCCGATCCATACCGGGCAATTGTTTGCCGGTCATTCGATAACATTTGTTATTATGACCGGCAAATCGTATGTTTGCCGGTCGTCATTAGTGAATCGAAAACTTAATCAATTGTAAACGCCCTTTAATTTACAATTTGGTGTTCTTTATCAAATATTTTGCGATAACGACATCGACAAGTCTAAAAATATTCTATTTTCGTGGCTTAAAATGTATTTCCCCGGTAGTCGGGAATATTTATGAGTAACAAAACGCACGGTTCGCCGGACAAATCAAATACCGAGAACAACCAATTTCAAGTTAAGATCAAAGAACTTGAAAATCGGTTGCTGCGGCAGGATCAACTCGAGCAAATGGTCGAGGAGAGCGAGCATCGTTTCCGGCAAATACTCAGTCTTACCTATGACGGAATTATCATTTACGAAAAAGAAGACGG
>JAVBNP010000298.1:0-16911 GCA_031551455.1 Bacteroidales bacterium
AGTAGCCGAAAGCATCGCTTCCACCATTGGTTCGGTGAGAGTCAACATACGCACCAACAAATTGCTGGATTTATCGAAAGGACAGGCCGAAGAAATGGCCAGCCAGGAAGAGGAATTGCGTCAGAACATGGAGGAGATGCAGGCCACGCAGGAAGAAATGCGGCGCAGGGAACATGAGCTTTCCGATGCGCTGGAACTGATGAAAACCATACAACAACAAAGCGAAGACAAGGAATACGAAACACGGCAATTATACCAAACCATCCTCAAAACACTCAATGCCATTGAATTTTCCGCAGAAGGAATTTTGGAACAAATCAGCAGGAAAACATTGGAAATCGTCAATCAACCGGAGTCGGCTTTTATAGGTCACACCTTTTATGAAACCTATCCCGACGGGGAAAAAGAAGGAAAAAAAGTGTGGGAAAAGCTCCAAGCCGGTGAACAAGTGACTTCGTATGTGACACTTAATGAAACACCTGTAAAATTGGAATATTTGCCTGTATTTGACAAACATCGGGCTCTCCGACGAATAATCACTTTGGTAATCATCTTGAATGAAAATAAGCAATAGATGTTGTTGCGGTCAGTAATAATCTTCCCATGGACACTACACGCGAACACACAGAACAATTGGAAGCCGAAATCCGCGAATTGAAGGCGCAACTGGCACAACACCGGGAAATTACCCGACAAAACGAATATGCCCTTGCTTCCGAGAAAGAGCGCTTGCAGGCATTAGGTGATAATTTCCCTACGGGGACAATGTTCCGCTTCAGAATGGATGCGGTTACGGGCGTCATGTCGCTCGATTATGTGAGTGCAACCTGGGAAAAAATACTCGGGATAACCGCCGAAGCAACCATGACCGACATCCATTCGGTATTTGCGGGTGTCGACACCGACGATTTACCCCGACTGATGGATGCCATCGACGAAAGCGCCCGCACGATGTGCAATGTGGATATTGAACTCGGTTACCGGCATCCCAGCGGTTCGCACAGGTGGCTGCACCTCACTTCGCACCCGCACCGTGAAGGCAATACGATTTTTTCCGACGGTTTGGTACTCGACATCACCCAACGAAAACGGGCAGAGCAGTCGCTTATTTTTGAAAAAGAGCGTTTGCAGTCGCTTGGCGACCATTTTCCCAACGGTACGCTGTTCCGGTTCCAATTAGAAACCGACGTATTATCGTTGCACGACGCACCTACTGCTTGGTTGAGACATTTACGGCTCAGTTATGCCGGCGCCACTTGGGAAAAAATCAGCAACGTGCCCTTGGCCGACGCCATGCAAAATGCAGCCCTACCGTTCATGAAAATCCGCCCCGACGACCTGGCCGCCATCATCCCTGTGATGTACGATTGCCTGCAAAACCTCACCTCTTTTAATGTGGAAGTGCGTTATGCGTATGCCGAAGACGCTGAAATGCGCTGGCTGCAAGTGTCGGCGCATCCGCGCATTGAGGATGACTTGATTGTATGCGACGGATTTATCCTCGACATCACCAACCGAAAACAAATCGAAAGTGAACTGGCGTTGTACCGCGGAGAGTTGGAGCGGTTGGTTAAGGAAAGGACTGAGGAACTTGAAGCCACCATTGAGGAAATGGCCGCCATCAACGAGGAACTGCAATCCACCAACGCGGAACTGTTTCGATACCGCACACAACTCGAACAGATGGTGAAAATAAAGACCCGCGAACTGACGCTCGCCAAGGAAAAGGCCGAAGAGTCCGACCGGCTTAAATCGGCGTTCCTGGCCAACATATCGCACGAGGTGCGCACGCCGCTCAACGGCATCGCGGGACTGCTCAACGTCCTCGGCTCCGACGACCGGTTGTCGGACAAAATCCGTAAATACATAGCCGCCATCAACAGCAACAGCGAGCAATTGCTAAGGTTAATCGACGACATCCTCGACGTGGCGAAAATAGAAGCAAAGCAAATGACTCTCCGTCCCGAACCGGTTTGCATCAACGAGTTGATTGACGAATTGCATGTTTTTTTTGAAACTAACCTGCAAAAACAGGGCAAGGAGTCCATCGTGCTGGTGGCAGATAAGGGCTTGGACGATTGTGTTGTTTCCGTTGATCCTGCTCGCCTGCGGCAAGTTTTATACAACCTGTTGGGTAATGCCGCGAAATTTACCGAAAAGGGATATATATGTTTTGGTTACCGCGAAACGAACAACTCGATGCTCGAATTTTCGGTGGAAGACACGGGTATCGGTATCGCTCATGACAAGCTGGAAACTGTTTTTGAGCGGTTCCGGCAGGTGGAACTGGGCAATACCAGACGCTACGGCGGAACAGGCCTCGGGTTAACCATATCGCGGAGCTTAGTGCAGCTGATGGGTGGCGAAATGCAGGTAACGTCAACAGCCGGTACCGGTTCGACATTCCGGTTCACCATTCCCCGGGAATGACTTAAAAACAACCCGTTTAACAATAAACTTAATAGTCCCATCATTATGGGGACGACAAATAATTACAAATAAGTCCGGTTAAAACCTACCGGGTTTTAAAAACCCGGTAGGTTTAATAAGCAACGATTGCGAACCTTTCACGGGTATCTTAAAAGGGATAACCCTTTTGATGAAAAGGGTTATCCCTTTTAGGCAAAACCGTTATCCCTATTAAGCAAAAGGATTATCCCTTTTCGAAAAAAGTTAATCCTTTTCACCGAGTTTTATATAAGGTTACCGTAAATGAATACCGACAAAACCGGTCAAAACCTATCGGGTTTTAAAAACCCGATAGGTTTATTTTTACTCTTCTTCCCGAAGTTCTTTCAATTCGTTAAGGCTTTTCATGATCGATTTGATTTTTTTGTCAAATGATTTTCTGCTGTAGTATATCATGAATGCGGCCAAAATAAGTATACAAGTCAAAAACACCCATAAGGATATGGTTGCTTTGGCTTCAGCGTATGTAAGAATACCGAGTATTCCCAAAACGGGACCAATGATGTACACAGAGATATATTCGCGTTGTATTTTTACGTTGTATTGATTCACATAATAAATGGTATCGCGAATATCTTTCGAAAAATCTATCTTCATTAATCCGTGAATTTTGTACAGTTCCCAAATAAAGATAATAAGACATAATACCGCACAAAAAATCATCAAAACATCCCATACGGGAAATTTACCGCCACGTCGCTCAAGCGAAAATACAATAAACGGAATTATTATAAGTATAACCACAATGTTGAGTACCTCCAAATTCATCAATCGGTTGATCGATTTGCCCGCTTTGGATTGTATCATTTCCGAAATGACGGTTTCTTTTAAACTTTCGCTTTTCTTCAAACGGTCATCCAATGCCGCCCATGCTTTTTTCAATTCTTCCAATTCCATGACGTTACATTTAAAGGTTCGACATTTATTCGCCGGTGCTCATGAGAACGCTTTGCTAAGTTGTTTTAATTTTTCCTTGGACCGATTCAGCTTTACGGCCACGTTGCTCACCGTCAATCCCGTTATCTCGGCGATTTCCTGATACGACTTTTCTTCCAGATAAAGCAGAACAACGGCTTTTTCCAAGGTTTTCAGTTGATTGATCAGTCGATACATCTCCCGAATATTTTCCTCCATGTTTTCCGGCTCGGGAAGCGACTCGGCCAGCGTAGCCGCGGGAACGATATTTTTCGGCCGCCGTATTTCCTTTCGCATCCCGGTAATGCAGGTATTCAAGGCTATCCGATATATCCAAGTGGAAAAGGAGCATTCGTTTCTGAATTTCGGGAAAGCCGACCACAGATTACAAACGACTTCTTGATAAAGATCGGGCATCGGATACTCGTCCGACACATAAAAGGAACAAACCTTGTAAATGACCCTTTCATGTTGTCGGACAACATCAACAAAAGCTTTCTCCGTCTCTACTTTACTCATTACTTCCGTTTTCTTTATTATTAGTCGCAAGAAAGGAGGAAAAATTACAAAATATCAAAAATGGGGTTATTCAAAAATAGAAAATAAACATCATTGCTGTTGCGAGTGCTCATTCTGTTTTACGGGACAAAAAATTGAATGACATAATGACCTATTAGGTTTTAAAAACCTGATAGATCTTGTACCGGGCAAATCCTATCAGGTCTTTGAGACCTAATAGGATACGGCTTACGTTACTAAGAGCGATAAAGTTACGTAGTGACGGCATCTTTGCAGCCCGGGATGCTAATCCCGGGTAGCGAATACACCAACCGATACCAAGCCGCATGGCGGCGACACCTTATAATTGATGATGCCGTCCCGTTGGGACTCAAGCTCGGTTGTCGTATTCTATCCCGTGGATTGAAATCCACGGTTATCGTATATCGTCTCTTCGGGACTCAGATCACGGTTTTCCGGTTCATTCACGGGATTAAGTCCCTATAGAACCATAATCGATGTTCAATTGACAAAACGAGCAATCGGAATCGACAGTTTTGCGCCGACACTGCGGTATTTGAAGTTTTCAAACCCGACGAAAATCCCGGCTTTCCAAAACAAACCGATGGTATAACCCGCTTCGATGTAATTTTTCATTTCGGGCGTGTAAAGGTAATTGAGCAACAAACTTTCTTCCCATAACCGATTGTTGAAAAACGGCAGATATTTCAACACCAAAAACGGCGCGGTAAAGCTCACATGCACTTCCGCATATTTATCGGAAGTATCGTAACGGTAATATTCAAGCAAATTAAATGTTCGGCCTTCGATGGTTCCCATCGTAACGGGAATTTCCACGGTACGGAAATGTTTGAAATCGGGGAAAAACACACTTTTGTCGTTGACAAACATTCCTCCGCGAAGCGAGTATGTGAGTTTTTGCATCAAACCCGTTTCGATGCTGTGGTAAACACCCACGTTTAAGTGATCGAAATCGCAATCGCTCCCGAACATGTTTTTAACTCCTTTACGCCACCCGACGGAGAATGTGGGAAAATCGGATTTCACGGGACGCTTTCGATTGTTGCGATCGATCCGATAATAAGAACGGGGCGTATAATCGATCCTTACGGAAAACGAAGCGGCAGTGTGATCGACCGGCGGTTCGGTCAATTCCGCATTAACGGGAATATTAGTTGTGTATTCGCGAGCGTCGCGATAAAAGAAGGAATAATCGCTTACGTTGTCCAACATCTTGCGTCGCGCATATTGAATATCGGTTGTTAATTGCAGCCCGTTGGCGATATCGATGGCGTTGCCGAGCCGTATGTAATCATTTTTGTACAGTTTCTGATAATTACGTCTGAAAAACAATGACGCAACGGTATTTTCGAACGGATGTATTCCTTCGAATTCGTTAAAATCGGTCGTTGTTTGTCCGAAAGCAAGATGAATGTTTCCTCGTCGCAAAGGTGCATACGTCAAGCCCGCATTCGTATTCCATCGCACGGTTCGACGATTGATCGCCCACACAACTTCCGGAGTGACGGTTAAGCGATTTTCCCGCCTTTTCTCGGCAAAATCCTTGTAATACGTCAATTTTTGACCGATAAAAAAGCCGTCGACGGTGTTGAATCCGAGTCTTGACGGTTTCAACCCGCGGTATTGAACGGTTCCGCCTTTTTTACCGATATTGATGTCGGTTCCGAGCAATACTTTTTTACTCGTTTTGACAAACGGACTTTGCGATTTCTTTTGATGTTTGGCGGAATCGTTGGTCGGAACCCGAAACGTTCCGGTTTGTTGTATTTCCTTTTCTTGATAACCTTTCAGTTCCGAAGGCGTCAACGGAACGGGACGCATTTTTTCCCAATACGCCGTATCGCGCTTGGCGGCATTGCTGTCCACCGTTACTTTATAATCTTCGTAAAGCGTTGCGGTCAAATCCAACGATTGACTTTCCTTTTTCTTCGCATCGGCTTCCTTTTGCATCAATCGCGCCAATTTATACGCTTCGCGATTCGACAGGTCTTCTTTTGCCGAAATCTCCTCTATCTTTTTTGCCGTTTTGCTTTTCGTTTCCGTCGAGGCGGGTGTCAACGCAAGCGGCGGCGCTTCCGTCCGTTGCATTGCTTTGCGTTGTTGCTCCGCCAATACCAAAGCGTCGGGTTTGCGTAACGACGCGTTTTCCGTCATGTGCGTATATTTTACCGACGAAACGTAATGAAACGAACCTTTGTTACCCAATATCGATCCGTTAAAATCAATGCGGTGGCTCACGGGCAACCACACATCATCGGTCACCTCGCCGAAATTGATTTGCAATCGATAATCGCCGCCGATAACAAACTCGCCCGTTACATCCACGGCGGCAACATTCCAATAATTGTCGGCAATGTAAATATAACCCGATATGAGTTGCTTGCTTTTGTGAATCGGCGTAATTTTTATTTTGTTGACAACACGTCCGCTTTCTTCGCTGAACCCTTCATAACGAAACCGATAATGAGCAAATGCGCTCGACGATAACGGCGATATGTTCGGCAAAATGGCTTGCGGATCATACACACTCGCGGTAATTAATTCCATGGCGTTTATGCCTCCGTTGTCTTTCGGAAAATTACCCGTTTTTTTCAAAACTTTTTGTCGGTATTTGTTGGGCGCCGTAAATTCGATTTCGTTATAAGATTCTTCCAAATACGTATTACCTTCTTTAAAACCTTCCAACTCTTCCTTGGCCAAACGTTTGACCAATCGCGAAATCTTAATGATATGCAGGGAACCTTTCAAGTACAGGTCCGCTTTATATTCCGATACCTGATTCAGATAATACGGCGCCATGGCAATAGCGCGACGCATGATACCGTATGCGGGGTCTTCTTTTTTGTCGGATATGATCACTTCTTTCAGTTCATACGCTTTTTCCCGCAACGAAATGTCGAGAACAACGGTATTTCGATCAATCGTCACGTTGCGGGTCTCGGGATCATAACCCAAACATTGAAAAGTGCAGGTATACGTGCCTTCGGGCACTTTCAATTCATAAAATCCGTCTATATTGGCAGCCGTTCCCAGTTTCAATTCTTTAACAAACAAAGACGCGTCACCGACCGGTTTTCCGTTTGTGTCGGTAATTCTGCCTTTGAGGGTTTGCGCATGAAGAACCGATCCGAACGACAACCAACAAAAGAAGGCTGCAACAAAAAGTCGAAATCGGCCGTTCACGAATATTTTTTTGACGGATAGATTAAACACATATTGCAAAAACACAAAAGTAACGATAATATTTCGTCGTTCGAAGAAAACCGGATCGGAAGAATGCCGGATATGCTTTAAACATTAAAAGCGAACCGATTGTTCTGGTTACATACCAACACAAAATACGATGCGAATAAAATTTTTTCTGTGGATGCTCCTGTTGGCGATCATCGTTTGCCGGAGCGTTACGGCTCAAGATACCGTTAAACATCGATCCAAAAAAGTCGATTTTACGGCTTTACCCACCGTTTCGTACGATCGTTCGAAAGGCGCCGGCTTCGGGTTAATTACCATGGCTTTTTTTAAAGTCGGAAACAATCCCTCCACCAAACCGTCGAGCATCAACGTTTCCGGACAGTACACCACCGAAGGCAATTGGTACGTGAACGGCATGACGCAGTTGTATTTTGCGGGCGACAAGTTTCGATTGGTGGCCGGAACGGGATACATGAATTCGAATTTTCAAACATATCAAGACGTGTCGGGCGGCGAACAAATCGAAATTCCGTACAACAACCACGGTGTGTACGTATTCCTCTCCCCCATGATTCGTGTATACAAAGGATTATATTTAGGCGTTGGCGGCCAAATGTTCCATTCGCATCTCGAAGTGGATGCGGAAAGTGTCGCGAATCAAACAATGTGGTTGAATTCGTTGGCCGTGACGTCGATGTACGATACGCGTAACAATACATACAATCCTTCCGGCGGATGGAAAGGTGCCATACGGTACAACGCTTTTCCCGTGTGGTTGCAAAACGACTCGGCATTCAACAAGTTGCATATCGAGATGAACAACTACACGCGTTTGGATCGAAACAAAGTACTGGCTTCGAGATTTTCTTCCAATCTTTCGTTGGGAAGTGTTCCGTTCATAGCGCAAAATTATGTGGGCAACAAAGATATCCGCGGATATACCAAAGGCGAATATCGCGGAAATCAAGTTTATGCGTTACAAACCGAGCTGCGATGGAATTTTTACAAGCGTTGGGGTGCCGTAGGCTTCGCGGGTATCGCAATGACCACCAACCCGACAAGCGATATTCTTCCGGGCGGCGGCGCGGGAATTCGATTCATGGTGATTCCCAAATACCAAATCAACGCCGGAATAGATGCGGCGGCGGGTAAAGATGATTGGGGAATTTATTTCAGGATTACGGAAGCTTTTTAAATCCGGAAAACGAATATTCCGATATATGCCCAACATAAATATTACGCGCCGAAGGCGTAATTTATTTCAGCCCGACGGCAAGCGAAGCGGCGCCTCGGGTTCGAAGCAGGATTATACACATGCGCACTGCAAGTGCAACTTAAACTGCACCTGCAGTGCGCTGTATCATATTGTTCAAACTTTACCCCGAGGCGTTGCCGTCGGGCTATAATAAGTTGCCTCTTCGAGGCGTTATGTAATCTGTATTCGACAAAATTTAAATTATCCGGTAGGTATATATTGAGATATGCGTTATCCGAAATACTCCGAACTGCCTGCAAAACCGACAATCGGTTATATTACTTTCCGCCGGACTCGGCAATATTTTCCTTCACCACCGTATAATCTCTGGTATACCTGTAAATATCGAAATGCGTGTTTAAGTATCCGCTGAGCGGATCGATTTTAACAAATCGAAAATCGGACTGAATCCCGGGTTGGTGAAATTTCGGAATGCACCGACCGAATCCTTTGCCGTATTGTTGCATGGCCGAAGCAAAATAAAACACGGCGTCATATCCCAAAAAAGCGAATTGATAGGCTGAGGGCGACAGACTTCCGCGACCCGTGAGCATGGTCGGTTCCGTACCGTAAAACATCCGATATTGCTGCAGGAAACGCCGTACGTCGGATTTTTGATAATCTATTTGGAAAGCTGTTGCATAACGAAATTCGAGCGCGTGAAAATATTCCGCATCGAGGTTCACGAATTTCGTCCAAGAAGCAAGTCCGAACAAATTAATCTGATGGCTGTGCACCGAAGCATTGAGTTGCGCGGTCATCACATTGACAAAAGCCTCGTCGGTCGCGGGAATGATAACAACGTTAAGCCTTTTTTTCTTCAAGAACGAAGCCGGTTTTTTCAAACTGTCCGTACGGAATTGATGAACCGTAAGCGAACTGTCGGCAAATACCGTTTTCAATTTGTTACGATATGCGTTGAAAAGCGTCTGATCCCATTCCGATTTGTTGCCGATAAGCGTTACATGCACGTTCTCCCGAGTTGCAATGAAATCGACCATCGGACCGACCGCATTGATTTCCCCGGCGTTGATTTGCATCAAATAAGGATTGGCTTTCAATGAATTGGCATTAACGGCGGTGGGCGATACGTAATAAATTTTGTTTTCGCGGGCAAAACGCGCCGTTTGATCCACCAATTCCGTATAAAACGGACCGATAATCAAATCCATGTCTTTCATCACGGGACTTTTCAATATTTGCGCCAACTTTATCGTATCCCTCATGGTGTCGAACACATATATTTTTGCTTCAAGTCCTTGTTTTTTCAACGAATCGACGGCCAATAAAGCGCCTTCATAAAATTCGAGCGTATTCACCGAACGCGGATGTATCCAATACCGACCATCTTTATATCTGAATCGTCCTTCCGCATCTTTCACCAAAGCCGAGTCGGGCGGTGAAGCCGGGGCGTTATCGGCCAAAAAGAACGGCAACAACATGGCCACGCGAAACTCTTTTTGCGCGATCGGCTCGCACGTGCCCGTATCCTCGACGGCAACACCGGACGAAGGAATTTGTGTCGTCGGAACAACAACCGGTTGCGAAACGGGTTCCAAATCGCGACGAACAATAACGGTATCGGTTTTCGAAACGGCTACCGGTAAACTGATGGGCACCGCGCCGGCCAACGGTATTTTAATCTCTTGTCCGATTTTTATTTTGGGTTCGTTGGCGTCAATATCCGGATTAATTTCGAGAACGCGATTCAAATCGACATCGTAACTTTTGGCAATCGAAAAAAGCGTTTCTTTCCGTTTAACCACGTGAACAATGTATCCGACGGAAGGTTTTGGTTGCACCTCAACGCTTTTCCCGGATTTGGGAATCGTAACCACTTGTCCCGATTGCAAGGGCGAATGTTCCAGTTCGGGATTGTATTTATACAAATCTTCCAAACTGACATTGTACTGCTGCGTGAGGGAATAAACGGTTTGTCCCTTTTCGGTGATATGATATATAAATTGTGCGGATTCGAGTTGGCCCGTTGTTGCCGCGTTGTCGGGCTTGGCAGGAATTTTCAACTCCTGCCCCACTCGGATGCCTTCAAACGCATCGGGATTGTTGAAAACAATGTCTTTTTGCAGAACATTATATGCTTTACTGATGGAATAAAGCGTTTCGCCTTGTTTAACCGTGTGCAGATAATAACTCTTTCCGTCGACAACCGTTTTCTTTTTCGATACGGTCACGGGAACCTGCGAATTAACCGGGCAAGCGACGGATATACATATCAAGCAGAGAACAAAAACACGCAATAAATTCATTCTTGTGATATAATGGTTTTAATCCTGCAAAACTAATGAAAATATTTTAAAGACGATTTCACGCGAAACGATAAACCGACCCGATGCATTCTTGCATCTCGAAAAATAAAATTCCCCGTAAGCAAACAAACACTTACGGGGAATTTCGGTATGATTTATCGGGTGAATCCGTTGTCAATTCACGAAAAGGTAATTGGTAATCACCCGTGTGCCGTCGGTTCATCGAAATCACCCGGACTACTTCATATCGCCGATCACCTGTACCGCTTCTTCAAGATACACATCCTTATTCAAATCGGCTAACCACTTGTCGTTACGGGCAATCTTTGCCGTATCGCCTTTCATGGCAGTGAGATCCGGCGCCAAAGAAGTTACGGTCAAACGAGTTTGTTTTTTTCCGGCTTCTTCGAAACGTTTGCTTTCGTTATTGCGTTTTTCTTCTTCCCGTTGATAAGCCTCCAAACTCAACGATATTTGACTTTCATCTTTTTGTTTCTTCAACGCGGCCGTTTGTTCCGTTAACAATCGGAATATTTCATTTTTGGATGTTCGTTCGCGGCTCTTTTTCCGTAACGCGTCAACCGGGACGGGATTTTTCCAAACGCTGTATTTTGCCGGCGTAACGGTGGTCCAAGGCAAACAATTATCCTCGAAACGTTCGCCGATGCCCAATTCGCTGTACAGGTCCGGCAAAATAATATCGGATGTAACGCCTTTTAACTGTGTTGCTCCGCCGTTAATGCGATAATATTTTTGTATGGTGAGAAATAACGATCCGAGAGGCTTCAACCCGCTCATTTCGGAAGGCAGGTATTCATCCAGATCGGCCACCACCTGCACGGTTCCTTTACCGAACGTGCTCGGACCTCCGACAATCACCGCTCGCTTGTAATCTTGCATGGCCGCGGCAACAATTTCGGATGCCGAAGCGCTGATGGAGTTGACCAATATAACGAAAGGCCCGTCGTATTGCACCGACGGATCAATATCGGAGTATACGCGCGGCGTACCCATGTTATCTTTTACCTGTACGATGGGACCCGAATTAATGAACAATCCGGCCATCCGAATGGCATCGGGTAACGATCCGCCCGTATTGTTGCGCAAGTCAAGTACAATACCTTGTACCTGCTCTTTTTTCAATTTCTCGATTTCTTTGGCAACATCGTTGGAACATGCCCGTCCCGTAACCGTGTTTTTGAAATCGACATAAAACGATGGCAAATAAATATATCCCGCCTTGATTTTTGTTTTCGGATCGGTCAAAACGGCCGATTTGGCGTATGTTTCTTCAAGGATCACCACGTCCCGCGTAATCGTGATGTTGTGTAAAGAACCGTCGCTGCGTTTGACCGTAAGCGTCACTTTTGTTCCTTTTTTTCCGCGAATCAGTTTTACGGCATCGTCCAAACGCATACCGAAAATATCAACGGGCTCGGGCTCTTTTTCTTGTTTCACTTTAGTGATCAGATCGTTAACTTTTAATTCGCCCTGCATCCACGAGGGACTTCCCGGTACCATATCCACCACCTTGGCATAACCGTCGGATGCCTGCAACGTGGCGCCGATACCTTCGAACTGTCCCGACATGCGAATATCAAAAGTTTCCTTATCGGTCGGGGTGTTATATTGCGTATGCGGATCGAAAGCGGCCATCAAAGCATTGATGTAAAGCGCAAATTTGTCTTCCGGTTTTTGCTGTTTACGGTATTGAAATACGTCGTTGTTCGATTTCAATATTTTTTGACGAGCGTCGGCCTCCATTTCTTCCGGTGTTTTGTGTTTTGTCACATCGGATTCCTTTTCTTGCGCTTTTTTCGCATCCGAAACACGAACGAGCGCCCTGTATTTCATGTCTTTTCGCCAACGTTCCTTCAATTCGGCACCGTTAGCGGCCCAATCGAGCTTGTCCGGATCGGTTTCGTACATTTCCGATACGTTGAAATCAAACGGAACGGATAATATTTCTTTGTAATAACCTTCCGCATCAAGAAACCGTTGATCGGACAGTTTGACAGCCAAATCGTAAAGTTGAAATTCGTTGGTGCGAATTTGATCGTCGATTTGCAATTTGTATACCTCCATTCGGACGATATCTTCTTTTGTCAAAAATTGTTTGTACGGATCCAATTTTTTCAAATACGCGGCAAACGCTTTTTCGGAAAATTTATCATCGATCGGGGAAGGACTGAAATGGTCTCTTTCGGCCAATTGCACCACCATTTGCATGATAACGTCGTTTTTTTCGGAACGTTTGTAAAACGAATAAAACAACGAAACGGAAATCAAGATGAGAGCGATGGCCGGAATGAATATGCGGGCTTTATTTTTTTTGAAGAAAGATCTGTCGGGGGATGCCATATAAGAGGGATAAATTATCGATTGAATTTCAAGAACTCGCAAAGTAAGCATAATTTAAGGTAATGTGCAAATTATCGTGTCGAGGCGGCAAGGTAAACGCAATTTCTTCGGGTGGGCTTTTAATCGCAACCGCGGGAAGGAAATCCGCAAACATTGGAAACTCATTCCATCGGATATTGACGTACTTATAACACACAGTCCTCCTTATGGGATTTTGGACACTACTAAAGCGGAGATTCATGACGGATGTGAAGATCTGTTGAAAGCCGTAAAGCAGAGTCAACCAAAATATCATCCGGTTGGGCACATCCACGAAGCTTATGGCCGGATGCAAACGATCATGGCCATTTTGTCAATGGCTGCCTGACAGATATAGCTAAAAAAATGCAACACTAAACAACAGCCAACAAGCGTATAAACTTTCCGATCATTGGTTTAGTTGTGCAGTTATCTTCACCGATCCTATGATACCTGCATCGTAAAGCGTCGAATCCGATACGCAGGCCTTCCATGTTACAAATGTTACACGTTTACTGTCCGGTTTGGGTTGATTGTTGGTATACCAGTCGGGAATATCCATAATACGGTAGGTGCCCTTAGCCCACTCCCACTCCGGGTATTCGGCAAAGTTATGGTTTTCGGGATACCGTTCATCGCCCACAAGACGGTTGTTCCAACTATTGGTGACGCCTACCTCAATGGTATTGCTGCCGGCTTTGACATATTTGGTTATATCCACTCTGTAAGGTGGCGTCCACAGAATAGCACACTCGACGTCATTTATAACTACCCTGCCAAGGTCGGCAATCCGGTCGAAGCTGAGGTATATCCTGCCCCCAAGCATTGTTTCGGGTATATCGAAATTCTTCCTGTAAATCGCGGTGCCGGAATAGTACTTTATTTCAGGATGAGGATGAACAGACCACGATTTGATCTTTTTGAACGAGACATCTCCAACTCCACCCATTGCCGGGTCGAACCATACATCCCATTCGTCTGAAATATCGATAATATTGTCTGTCTGATCAACCACGAACTGCCGTTGAGCACCGGAAGTCTCGGTTACCACATAGTTTCCGGCTTCGAAGGCGTCTATCTTCAATACGCCGACTTCATCAACATAAATATCGGGCATCAAAAGCATTCCCTGTACGGCTACCGATCTACCATTGAAAATGATGTCTTCAACCGGGTCGAAATCCTTATCTCTTTTGCGGAAAACTATGAACATTGATCCGTAGCGGTCAAAATACAGAGGTATCGTAACACCATCCTTCGACCTTGAATAAATAGCCAATGTCTTTATCTCCCCTGTATGAGGATCCCACAATTCGGGCAATTTATCTTTTGTTCGAAAAAAACACTCTACCTTGCCTGCTTTGTCATTATTATTTGCCAGAAAATATATGTCGGTATCTCCGTTCCGGCGGTGTGTAAAATGAACGTCGACACTCGAACTATCGGGAGCATTGCATACAAAGTCGGGTGCAATGGATAGTTCCTGAAGTACTTGTTCGGGTGTCTTTCCCCAGAATACCTTACCTTTACCATAAGAATGAACGCCCGAAGAGGTATTGTCATTGCCCCAAAGTTGCAAAGCAATACTTTTTACTCGGGCATCGCATTCGGGATATCCTTTCAAGCCCTGTGAAATTTCCGGTCTCTCGCCTACAACGATCATACCCTCTTTAACAAGAGTCTGTATTTTCTGCAGCACATTCATATCTATGCTTTTGCTCTTTGGAAGAAGCAGCAGACGGTATGTCATACCTCCCGGAAGCGTTATCCTGCCATTCTTTATCGAAATACGGTTCAATATCACATCCGTATTACAGTAGTCGAATGAATAACCGTTGTAATAGTTTAGATCTTCGTAGCCGCTTTCCGACATTTCTTCTGTCCATGGAGCAATGTTGCCCATATAACTCAAAATATCGGCAACATACAATCCCTCTTGCAGCATGGCATTACAACGGGTAAAATAGCGGAACATGGCTGCACCCGGCTCCCACCATGTATTGTTGCAAGTGAAGAACGAGCCAAAGGGTCCCATGCTCATTCCCGGTTTGATATCAGAACGCGGCTGATGTGAATAAACGTGGAGATTAAATCTGTTGAGACCTTGCACATATGCCCGATCAGCGTAGGGTTTCAAATCGCAAGGAGCAGTCTGCCACACATCTTCCGGCAAACTGGTGAACGCTTCCGCATCCACTATCTTCCTGTCGTAAACATGCACAGTAGAAGCTACTGTTTTTATATAAACCGCCCAAACCGGATTGGTTCGTCCGAGCCAGAACTCAAATACATTTATATCCGACTGACTGCCTATATCCATCGGATTAGTATTGTGATCGCCGTAGGGTTCAACGAACAACTTCATATCATAGTCGGCAACCAATTTGCGCATATAACCGTAATAATAATCGCGGTAGAGGTCGCTGATGGTCAAACGGTAGTCGCACAGAAACCTGTCTGTGAGTTCCGGCGAGCCCACTACTCGCCCCGTAAGGCAGGGCAACCATGCTGTCATATCATATTCCCTGCGCTCCATGAATTCCCGCATAAAAGCCTCCGTCCATGTTTGAATGCCTCCTTCGTAACTATCGATAGCTATTACGTTGAACGTTTTGCCGACATACGGACGCGCCATCTCAATTATCTTACGGGGATAAGCGTCGAAATGCGCCTTTACTGCAACAGTGTCGAATTTATCGCATTCCAGACCCGTACCCTCGACAGGTGCAAAACGGTTTTTACCATTGATATACGTGTAGCCGAAACGGACTATTGTCCAGTTACCTTCAGGCGCATCCCAGGAAAGATGTCCGGAAGCATCCATATACCTGCTGATATCAATAATAGTTTCAAAATCAATAATATTGCCGACATCTACGACATCTATCGGAGGAAGCGCTGAAGTGATCCTTGCAACTTTGCCCGTTTTTTCCTGCCAGGACGTGAAACGAAACCCTTCGTCTTTCAATGCAGGGAAAGCCAACACCTTGATATCTTCATAGAAATCCTGATTGGTCGGAACAGGCAGGTCAACCTCTATTTTCTTCCCTCCGTCTGTAAAATGCTCCAAAAAGAGTATTTTCTTCATGGCATTTTCGGGTTTTATCCACGGTCCGCCGCTCGCCGACCATCCGGGGCAGTTATGCATGCCTATCTGAAGTCCGAGTCTGTCTGCCTCTTCAATGGCAAAGAGCGTCAAATCCATCCACTCCTGCGACATGAAATTTACCGGACCGGCGGGAAGCTTGCACGCTACATTGAAGATATGCGTGCCCCCCATTCCTGCCCTTTTCATTTCCTCGAGGTCGTTAGTGATGCCCTTTTTGCTGATGTTGCCGTCCATCCAGTACCAATATATCCAAGATTTTGCCTGTTCGGGGCAGTCGTTGAAGATTTCCTGCAAATCCCGTTGCGGGTCAGATGTACATGCTGTAGACAGGAAACCTGCAAACAGCACCCCGACAAATAATGTGATTATAACAATATTTTTCATTGAACCTTCCACGCGGGTCTTGATTTTGCCGCCTTCGCGGTACTTAGTGCACAATAATACAGAGGAATATTCTTTGCCTGACTTGCTTTTTGCTGCATTACGCCGGATATAGATGTCATAAATTAATTTAGTCGCTACAAAGCTAATAATTATTATTTTAATATAAAATATTTAACATCAGGGTAAATGTATCCGAAAGGGTTCGAACATTCAAAAAAATGCCGTATTTTTGTCGATGAATTTTTAAATCACACGAAAATTAGTACGAAAATGGAGTTTAAGGCGAGCACGATTGCGGAATTTTTGCACGGGGAAATTGACGGTAATCCCGATGCAACGGTATCGACATTTGCCAAAATAGAGGAAGGTCGGCCCGGGGCGTTGAGTTTTTTGGCCAATCC
>JAVBNP010000176.1:0-3849 GCA_031551455.1 Bacteroidales bacterium
GTTGAGAGACTGTTTCGACGAATCAAAAGATTCAGAAGGGTCTTCACTCGTTACGAAAAAACGGATATAATGTATATCGCATTTGTTATGTATGCTTTAATTATAGATTATATAAAATAGTGTTAACACGTCCTAATTTAAAACCAAACACACATGAAAAAATTAATTTCGGCATGTTTATGCAGTTGTTGTTTATTACCTGTTTTTGCACAACAAACCGACACCTTAAAGGCTCGAGCAGGAGGATTTTCCACGGAACTGAATGTTAATCTCTTCGAAAGCGAGTTGAATTTTAATAATGTTTTGAAACAAATCAAAGGGCGGTACTTTATCTCAGATCAATGGGCAATGCGCGTTGCATTTTCCATTGACAGAAAAAAAGAAAATCATGATGAAAATCAAGCATACGGAACTAATGCTTATTTCATCAAGGATACCCGAAAAACATTTTCATATTCGCTCGGCGCCGGATTCGAATATCACTTCAAAGGAACACGTCGATTGTCTCCATATCTTGGTGCAGAAGCTTGGTTTGGCAAAAAAAAATCATCCGAAACCATCGAAACCAAAGACCAAACCACAGAAATTGAAGGGGCTTGGATGCAACAATCAACTATATATGTTGGAAGTCAATATGTATATCCTATCACGGTAACCGACTATATCGAAAAAGGATTCGTATCGGGCGGTTTTAATCTGTTGGCCGGATTTGATTTTTATGTCGCCAAAAATTTTTATCTCGGATACGAATTTATTGTCCTCGGTATTTCGATCATTAAGTATGATACGATCGATATCACTTACACAAACCCGTCATCTTCGAGTTCGGCACCTGTTATTAACGGAAAGGACTTCGAGTTTGGACCGTCATTGATTAACGGCATAAGAGTAGGTTATTTCTTCTAACCTTTAACCTAAATTACTTTGTGATGAAAAAAATATGGTTTTCATTGATTGCATGCACCATTACATTCTGGGCTTGCGATAAAAAAGAAAGCGAAATTCCGCCGGCGATCGAAACCGTATCTGTTGAAGCAATTAACTCCTCAACAATCAAAGTAACGGGTACAGTGGATCAAGTCGGAAATTTACCGGTATCGGACTACGGTTTTGTATACGGTTACAACGATTATCTTACCGTTGAATCGGGAATCAAAGTCTCTTTGGGAAAAAATCCGACACAGGGCAGTATTACCAAGGAAATACCAATAACGACAAGTTACGGGCACGTTCGCATGTATCTGACCAATTCAAAAGGAACTGCATACGGAAATCCATTAGTCTTTTATGTCCCGAGTCCGGGCATTACGAACATCGTTCCGGCTTCCGCCAAAATGGGTGACGAAATAAAAATATACGGAAGTAATTTTGGCAGCAGTGTATCAGAAAACATTGTCCTTTTCGGAAATGCGCAAGCAACGGTACTTTCTGCCGATCCGAATGTTTTAACGGTAAAAGTACCCGACTGTTTTTCTTGGATCGGCTATGATGGCAATGTGACAATTTCTGTATCTGTGAGCGGTAAACAAATTCAAACCTCATTGTTTAAATTACTTGCCACCATTACCGATTACAATCCCAAAAACGGAGGATTCGGGACCACCGTTACCATTACGGGCCGGGATTTCAAAAATACTTATTACGGAGGAATAAACTTCGGGAACCTTTATGCATATTGTACATACGTTAATGCCAACACCATCAAAGTTGATGTTCCGGCCGGGATTAAGAGCAAATCCGTTCCGATAACCTTTATTGCGAACGGAACAAGCCAAGTTATCGGTAACTTCACCATGGATCCGCCCATTATTGAATCTTTCTCTCCCGAAACGGGTATTGCAGGGCTAACAAAATTGCAGGTACAAGGAAATAATTTTAATAATTCGGGTGGTAATATTCTCAAAATAGGTAATACGGAAATGGAAAATGTTTACACCGATTATTCCGATTTCGGTAAAATAAATAAGTATATACCGCAAACGTTAACACCCGGGAACTATGATTTAAGTGTTTTTAACGGTATCGAATGGGTAACGGCAGCAACCAAACTCAATATCGTATTGCCGCAAGTCACATCAATATCTCCGGAAACGGGATATGTCGGGGATCAAATTACCTTGACAGCTAATTTTTTGGATTGTTTAAAGGAAAATAACTATGCATATCTCATTTTCAGCAATGCGATGGGAGCACGACTTTACAGTAATTATATTACCATGGTCGGGACAGAGCAACAAATTACCGTAACGGTTCCTGCAATGGCCTCCGGTACTTATGACCTCTCTGTTTTTATCCATTCGACGGATTACAATCGCAATGATATAGAGGTTCCAACCTCTTTTCAATTCACGATAAAACCACCTTTGATCACCGGATTTAATCCTACATCCGGTTATTCCGGAGATGAGATCACCATTATGGGAGAGAATCTGATAGATAGCGAAGTTCTCTTTGGAACCGTCGACGCCAGAATATTATCCAGAACTCCAACGGAAATTAAAGTGCAAATTCCCAACGGAATAGATGGCCGGATGAAAATAAGTATCGTTATATATGGACAAACGATTATTTCCGAAAACAATTTTACGGTGTTAAAGTAATGTAACCTTAGCGTTACAGAATATTGAACTTTTCTGCATTTATTATAAAAACCTTGGATATTATTGGAATATCCAAGGTTTTTAGGTATGTCTTCAATTCAAAAATCGATTTCGAACCGTCACTTTCGTATCCCCAATTCCGCCAAACACCTTTTCAAGCTGTCGCGCCAATGCGGAATTTCCAACCCGTAAGCGGCTTTGATCCATGCTTTATTGAATACACTGTACGGCGGTCGGACGGCAGGCGTCGGATAGTCTTTGGTTTCGATGGGATTTACGTTACATTTCAATCCCGACAATTGCATGATTTCGTGTGCAAAGTCGTACCAACTGCATACACCTTCGTCGGAAAAATGGAAAATACCGCGTTTCAAATCACCTTGTTCCGCCCGCCCGACGATCACCATAATCGCTTCGGCCAAATCAGAAGCATAGGTGGGCGTTCCCACTTGGTCGAAAACCACATTCAAGCTTTCGCGTTCTTTTCCCAAACGGAGCATTGTTTTCACGAAATTGTTGCCGAAAGATGAATACAACCACGACGTACGAATAACCACGGTTTCGGGATTGATAAATGCTGCCCTTTCTCCGGCAAGTTTACTGCGCCCGTATGCCGACAACGGAGATACCTCGTGATCCTCTCCGTAAGGTTTACAAGCATGTCCGTCAAACACGTAATCCGTGGATACATGAATCAATGTTGCTTGGTGGCGATTACACGATTCCGCCAAAATTTTTACGGCATCGGCATTGATTTTTGTCGCCGTTTGCTCATCACTTTCCGCCTTATCCACGGCCGTATATGCGGCGCAATTGACAACGATTCGGATTTTCTGTTCCGCCATGTATTGTTTAACCGCCCGATCATCCGTTATATCCAAATCCTTCACATCCGTGAAAAAAAATCGATGATTCGGTTCGTTGATCGCTAATTTGCGGAGTTCGTTGCCCAACTGTCCGTCGGCGCCCGTTACTAAAACATTACTCATGGCAAAAATCGGTTGCTTTTAAGTTTACGTTGCGAATTTTCTTTATTTTGACGCAACAAACACGAAATTCGTTTCTACGTTATCAAATCCCGGCCATTTTTTATCTCTGTCGGAAACAACGGCCTTTTGCGAATCCACTTTCCAATCAATACCCAATTTCGGGTCATCATATGCTATTCCGCCTTCCGATTGAGGGTGGTAGAAATTGTCGCATTTATACAAGATGGTCGTTTGTTCGCTCAACACCGAAAATCCGTGCG
>JAVBNP010000290.1:0-15431 GCA_031551455.1 Bacteroidales bacterium
TAATCCAATAGGAAAAAAGGACTCATCCGTTGCATGTCCATCAAACCCGGGAAAAAGTTATGTACTTTAAAACCATTGCCCACCATGCGAGTGGGAGGCGGATCATATATTTGTTGTACGTTTTTCGTTCTCATTATCATCCGAATTATTGTTTGTTTTACACGGACCATGTAATACATCCGTCAAGTTTCACGAAATCACCGGGCGTTAATCAATCCCGGCTGTCATTATTTGGATAAATCCCGATCAAGATTTAAAAACCTAATGGGAAATACTATGTAAAAACAAATCGACTTTCATATAATGAATTTTCCGTTTTGTCGCGAAAGAAAAATTCAACGACCGCAAAACGACAATAAACAAAAGGATTAAGGCCCCGAAACAAATGTCTGGTTCGGTTAAAATCCTTGAGTAAATGCACCATGCGGCCGGCGGTTACTTATATGAAGGAATCGATTACCTGCGTTTCTTCCAAAATAACTTCCCTCACGAGAAGACCGGGTTCGTTGATAAGCCATTTACCGTCGATTCTTTTGAAATGCAAAACGGTAACTTCGCCTACTAAAGCGGGAATAGCAACCGTAAGCACGGCTTCCGCTTCATCACCTTTTACTTTTACATCGCTCACTCGCGATTGAGCACTCTGCAATGCGGTCTTGATTTCCGGCGTAAGTACTTCATCGAGGAATTCGGCCGTGCCACCCCACTTTTCGGATGTGGCAGGCGTTACCAAAGTTTTGGCCGTTGTCAAATCGCCGGCAAGTAACGATGTGATGAATTTTTCTCCCGTTTCTTTTACCAATGCTTTATCACTCTTTCCGCATGAAACAAGTAAAAATGCCATAAAAACAATCAAGTTCAACAAAATCTTTTTCATACTCCTTAATTTCAATAATTTATTCGTTAATATCATATTGTATCATAATAGAAACAACATGATCTTTGTTTTTGTTGCAAAAAAATTCGATTATTCGACATTTGTAAAACACTTCAACATAAATGCGGCCACTTTAACCCGGTGATCGATCGAAAAACGTTTGGACACCGGTTATACGGCTTACATCCCCCGGAAATAAAGTCGATTAAATCCAACATTTATAAAATAAATCGGTCTTAGTGTACCTGTTAAAACACTTTTAAGACGATGACAAATCACACAAACGAACATTACATTTCATCAATTGTTTGTATAATATAGTATTGATTTATTAATACTAATAAATTTGATTTGGTCCAATCACAACAAAAGATAATTGAACGACACGTTTTTTAGAGTTGATTTTTTGAAACAAGTCGAACATTATAATGAAAAAATATTTGATCATCATCATTGTCATTTTTCCGACTTGTACCGAATTGCAAGCACAGTACAAGGAGAGTGACAATATTCTTGAAAAGCTCAAGTGGGATGATGAAAATTTGAATATCATGATCGATATGCGGGTAGACTATCAAACAGACTTCGACCGTTCCGGTCTTCAAGACAATTATTTCCATATACAGACTCTTAAAATATGGCTCGCGGGCGAAATTGTAAAGGGATTTCGTTATCAATTCCGACAAAGCGTTTATAAGCCTCAAGACTTATCACGCGACGGCTATTCCGGTATTGTCGATTTGGCTTGGTTGGCTTTCGATTTTGCCAAAAGGTTCACGGTAACCGTCGGCAAACAGGCCGTACAATTCGGAACGTTCGAATATGATTACAATACGGCAGATCTTTATCTGTATACCATGTGTGTCGGCGATTTACGTTCATACAGAACGGGAATCAATCTGACATACAAATTTTCGGGGCAAGCACTGAGTTTGCAGGCAATCAATTCCGCCGTACCGCAGTTTGCCGATTCTTCGTATGCAAATAAGGCTATTGCCGTAAATACGCTTTGGGCAGGCAAACTGTTCGACGGAATGCTTAACACTCGTTGGGCATACGGCGTTTTTCAGCATGAAAAAGATGATTTTTTGTCTTGGATCACTTTGGGAACGCAATTGAATATCGGGTTTTTTACGGCCGAAGCGGATTATTATCGGGGAACACATTATATAGATTATGATACCGTAACGGGTGCAGACGATCTTGGTTGGAGGAATGTTAAAGATCAATCGGCAGCGCTTAATTTGAAGTGTAACCTCGGAAAATGGAAACCTTCCGCAAAAGCGGTATGGAACAACCGTTTCGATATACAATCGGATGCCGATGCCTATCGAAGTTTCGGAATTTCGGCCGTATCGGAATATTATCCGTTCAAAAATAAACTGCGCGACCTTCGTTTTCATGTGATGTTTGCTTACGAAAACATCCATTTCGAAGGATCCTACGCCGCACAAAATAACCAATACGTATTAACCGCATTGGCGGGCGTACGATGGTTATTCAAAGCCAAGTAACAGATATGTTAACATCTTAAATCACAATTATATTATTCATTTAAATTTCAAATCTCATGAATTCATCATTTATCGAAGAAGTAAAGAACACCGTAAAAAATTGGTGGGTATCGCTTGTCCTGGGTATCTTGTATATCATAGTCGCCCTATGGCTCATGTTCAGTCCGGTTGTCGGTTACGAAGCATTGGTCATCGTTTTCAGTATTTGTATGTTTGCAAGCGGTATTTTGGAAATTATTTTTGCCGCGAGCAATCGTAAAACGCTTTCGGGGTGGGGATGGTATCTCGCCTGCGGTATCATCGACTTGATATTGGGTATTTTCCTTATTGCATATCCCGCAATGACAGCCGTTATTTTACCGTTTATTCTCGCTTTTTGGATCATGTTCAGAGGATTCACGGCCATCGGCTATTCCATCGATTTAAGTCGTTTGGGAGTGAGAGGTTGGGGTTGGTATTTGACGTTCGGTATTCTCGGAATAATCTGTTCGTTCGCTATCATTTGGTATCCGCTCGCGGGAGCGTTGGCCTCCGTATACGTTGTTGCCTTTGCATTCTTATTTTTGGGGATTTTTCGTATCATGCTCGCTTTCGACCTGCGAAACTTGCATCACAACAATCGGGAATTGAAGGAACGATTGGCCGAATTAGCCGGAAAATAGGTGTAAGCAGTTTATGTGCAACATAAACGAAATCCGCCGCCTCTATCCGTTTGACCGGAAGAAGCGGCGGATTAATCATATAAACAAATTCGGTTTTTGTAACAACAACTACCAAAAATCGAGCATGCCGTCGTAAGGTGATAATTTCGGAGGATGTGTATGTTTCAACCGCACTTTAAATCCTTCTTCGTCTTCAACAACGGTTTCATCCAAATCATCATTGTAATCATCCATACTCCATTCCTGCCTGCTTCCGTAACCCCATGATCTCGGATGACGCGTTACGCGGATGAAAGTGGTATCTTGCCTTTTCTCGCTCGGTATCCTTTCGTTTCGAATATTGTGATGCATTTTCATTTTACTTTACTTTTTATGATTTATAATTTATCTCACTTTACTTTCCGCAGTCGACAAGTCGAATTTCCCGATTTTCTCTACAATATTTCTTGATAACTTCGGTTTTCCGAATTGGTTTTTTCCATAATCTCCAACCATTCGTCCGGTGTGCTATTGGTCGTTTCCATAATAATTCGAGAAAGTTCTTCCGAACTTACCCCGAGTTCTCCAGCATAAAACTCGATGTTTCGTTCGCCTTTAAAATTTTTTTGAACCAATTTCAAAAACTTTATGAATACTCTTACATCTTCCATAACCAATTATATTTTAATGAATTTAAGTTCCATGTTTCTCTTCGGCTTTACTTGATACAAATGTATCTCCGTAATTGTATATATTTTATAAAAAACATATCGACAGATATAAATATTTTATAAATATAGTATTTACGACACAAGCAATAAATAACTATATTAAATAGCTTTATTACAAAACAATATGTCGTTTTAATCGTTTTGCCTTCCGCAAATTGTATCTTAGACACAACTGCCACAATCGCATTTACGGAAAGCTTTATCAAACATTTCATCTAATTCATGTGTTTTATTTATATAATATTAATAAACACATGTCGCAATGAGTACATAGTACTCTTTCGAAAAAGTGTGAGTTAACGGAACTATTCACGAAAAGACATCAAATTTGGGTTGCCCGAATTTTCGTGTCGGATGCACAACAAATTTCGATTCGGTCAAGGGTATAAATCGGTGGGGTTCGGCGAGCAGATGAAGCGTTCAATACGGCGGCTTTATTTGATTCTCCGTCGCATAACGTCTTTAACGCAAACATAATCTTTCCGTAACGATAACATAATATTCGTTCGGTAACTTTGTAACAAGTTCAATAACATAAACAAGAAGATACCAAATTCATCATACAGTGAAAAAATACATCATCGGCCAATTTAACGAATGTTTTCCGCCCATTATGGACGGCGTGTCGCTTACCGTTCGTAATTATGCCCAATTGCTCAACCGTACCATGGGCGACACGTATATGATCACACCTTCCTACCCGGGATATGTCGACACGGAAGAGTTTCCCGTTCTGCGCTATACTTCGGCGCCTATCCCCGGACGATATCCCTATCGAATGGGGTTGCCTCGATTCGATTTCGAATTGCATCGCCGACTTCGCGACATTCCGTTTGATCTGTTACATTGTCATTCGCCTTTTTCGGCGGGTCGATATGCCTTGCGTTTGGCACGTCGCAAAAACATTCCCGTAATAGCCACCTTCCACTCGAAATACAAAGATGATTTTTCGCGAGCGATACGTTATCCGGTCATCGTGGAAATGATGATCCGACATGTGGTGAATTTTTATTCGGAGGTGGATGAAGTTTGGATACCGCAACCGGCCGTGGAGAAAACGCTTCGTGAATACGGTTATAAGGGCCGCGTAGTTGTGATGGAAAACGGAACCGATTTCACTGCCGGAGAGGATCCGGAAATGTTGCGAAAAAATGCCCGCAACAAACTCGGCTTGGCCGAAAATAAACCGGTTTTTCTGTTTGTGGGACAGTTAATTTTGGAAAAAATGTTCCGTTAATCATCGAAACGTTGGGCGCTTTACGCGACGTGGATTTCACGGCGTATTTTGTGGGAGAAGGCTATGCATCCGAGCAACTTCAACTGCTCGCCGGTCGACACGGCATTACCGAGAAAGTACATTTCACCGGTACGATCTATGATCGGCAGTTGTTGAAAAATTACTATGCGGCAGCCGACTTATTTCTGTTTCCCTCATTATACGACAATGCTCCGCTGGTAGTACGCGAAGCCGCCGCTTTACATACGCCGTCGCTGCTGGTGGAAGGCTCCACCGCGGCCGAAGTCATTCGTGACGACGTGAACGGTTTCTTGACAAAAAACGATAAAACAACCATGGCGGCGAAAATCCGCCATGTAATGGGCGATAAAACGTTGCGACAAATCGTGGGACGAAATGCTTCGAAAACGGTCGCTCAACCTTGGGAAGAGATTATCGAAAAAGTAAAAGATCGTTACATTTTCCTCATGCAACGAAAAAGTCGCGAATTATCGCACAACAGATATTTCCGTTTACCTTGGCCGGAAAGAATTTGGCCCGAACCGATGTTCGAGCCGATCTGACAAATATCTTTCCAAGAACAATACGAAGGTATTTCCGAATTCGTGATATAATTCACAATTTCGAAAAACCTCGCATGGAATGCTCCGTGCGAGGTTTATAAATACTTTTACACCGTATAGGTTGTCGAAACGGTATCTCCGCCGCGCCCCGTCCAGTTGGTGTGGAAAAATTCGCCGCGCGGTTTATCGATGCGTTCGTAGGTATGAGCGCCGAAATAATCGCGTTGTGCCTGCAACAAATTGGCAGGAAGTCGTTTCGATCGATATCCGTCGTAATAACACAACGCCGAAGCAAGCGCCGGAACGGCAATCCCGTTGACCATCGCACGCGACACCACATTACGCCATCCGTCTTGAGCTTCTTGCAATTTGCCTGCGAAATAAGGATCAAGCAAAATATTGGTAATGCTCGGATTTTTGTCGAATGCTTCCTTTATTTTACCGAGAAATACCGAACGAATGATGCAACCGCCGCGCCACATCAAAGCGATACCTCCGTAATTGAGATCCCAACCGAACTCTTCGGAAGCCGATCGCATCAGCGCATAGCCTTGCGCGTACGACACCACCTTGGATGCAAACAACGTCCGACGCAAATCCTCAATGAATGCTCTTCGGTCACCCGAGAAAACGGGTTTGGGGCCTTGCAGTATTTCGGATGCAACCATGCGCTCATCCTTTTGAGCGGACAAGCAACGTGCAAACACCGCCTCACCGATCAACGTCAAAGGAATACCTTGATCCAACGCAGCAACAGCCGTCCATTTTCCGGTACCTTTTTGTCCGGCAGTATCGAGTATTTTATCTACCAACGGTTGATCATCCTTGTCTTTGAACGCGAGAATATCGCGCGTTATCTCGATCAAGTAACTGTCCAAATCGCCTCTATTCCATTCGGCAAACACTTCATGCATGTCATCGGCGCTCATACCGAGCAAATCTTTCATCACTTGGTACGCTTCGCAAATCAACTGCATATCACCGTATTCGATGCCGTTATGCACCATTTTGACGAAATGTCCCGCACCTCCTTTACCGACCCAATCGCAACAGGGAGTTCCATCCGGCACCTTGGCGGCAATAGCCTGAAAAATAGGCTTTATTGAAGGCCACGCTTCGGGTGAACCTCCGGGCATAATGGAAGGTCCGAGCAAAGCACCTTCTTCACCACCCGAAACACCTGTACCGATGTATAATAAGCCTTTGCTTTCGACATATTTCGTGCGCCGATCGGTATCGGGAAAATGCGTATTGCCGCCGTCGATGATAATATCGCCCGGTTCGAGATACGGGAGGAGTTGTTCGATAAAATCGTCGACCGCCTTTCCGGCTTTCACCATCAACATTACTTTGCGGGGACGTTTCAACGAAGCAACCAATTCCTGTACGCTTCGAGCGCCGTAAATATTTTTTCCTTTGCCGCGGCCGCCAATAAAATGATCGACTTTTTCCACCGTTCGATTATACACGCTTACCGAAAAGCCTTTGCTTTCCATGTTCAATACAAGGTTTTCGCCCATGACGGCCAAACCTACCAATCCGATATCCGATAATTCTTTCATGAATATATTAATTTAATGTTATTGGCAAATAATTGATAATTTAATTATTACATAAATGTCGGCATAAAAGTCGTTTTGATGATCCGGATTTCAGCAATTTACCGTAAATCCCAACTTTTTCAACGTCTCTCCGACCCCGGCACGATCGTTTTTCAAATCAATCGTAAAAGCTTCGAATTCGCGACGAACGGGATAATCGCCCCGTTGCTTCTCAAATGTTTCGGGCGAAGCACGCAAGCGACCGTCGTCGTCGTTAACGGAATAGGTGTGCCAAACGGCTTCGCAAAGGCAACGACCCATACTTTTTTCTCCGCAATCAAGCTCAAATCGAAGCGGTTGTTCCGGCATTACCGTTACAGTGGGTTGCCAATCGTTAAGCGGAAGACCGAAAAAACGGCTCAACGCCCGGATGGCCCCGGCGGTACCGCCGGCTTTTCCGTCGACCGAATATCCCGCAATATGCGGCGTGGCAATATTTACCGCCGAGAGCAACTCGCGATCAATATTCGGTTCATTTTCCCAAACATCCAACACGGCCGCACCGATAAGCTTCCGCTTCAATGCATTTTTCAATGCATTGCCGTCCACCACTTCGCCTCGCGAACTGTTAATCACCACGGTTCTCCGCTGCAAACAATCAAACAACGCTTCGTCAAACAACTGAAAAGTTTTGTCGGGACCCGAAAGATTCAACGGAACATGCAGCGTAATAATATCGCTCATTTGAAAGATCTCGTCGAGAGGAACAAATTGTGCGGGCCCTTCTTTTCGCGCCCTCGGAGGGTCGTTCATCAATACGTTCATACCGAGAATTTCTCCCAATCGGGCAACTTTGCTGCCGACGTTTCCGACTCCGACTACACCCAACGTCATATCCCGAAAAGCGAAACCGAATTGAACGGACAGGGTTGCCAACACGGATGCCAAATATTGCCGCACGGAACCCGAATTGCATCCGGGCACATTGGTCCACGTTATGCCGTTTGCTTCGCACCATGCGGCATCAATATGGTCGTAACCGATGGTTGCCGTGGCAATAAATTTTACCGATGTTCCTTTCAACAAAGTCTCGTTGCATTTGGTACGAGTACGAATAATCAGTGCATCGGCATCCGAAATATTTTCGGGGGCAAACCCGGCGCCGGGTAAATAGACAACTTCAGCGTACGGCTCGAGCACGCCTTTAATGAACGGGATTTTATCGTCGATAACTACTTTCATTTTTCTTTATCGCAACATTACGAATTTGTACGATCAAATTCTTTTCAAGATTTTATCCATCACCCGATTGGTGCGGGCAGCCGAAATACCGTCGGAAGGTGATCGGCCGTTACCGCAAAGTTGTTCGACAACCGACCGAATCATCGGCTGTTGAATATGTTCGGGGCGCGGAAAATTGTATTCCGATTGCGTATATATTGTTCGAACCGTAACGGGCGTAAACGAAAACGTTGCAAAGCAAACGCTTCCTTTCGTTCCCGTTATTTCCACCCGATCGAAATTATCGGGCGCCGCATACATCCATTCGCCGCATCCGACCGCACCGGAAACAAATCGAAAAGAGGCGACCACGGTATCTTCGGCGGAATATAACCCGGCACGATTGGTCGGTTGTCCGTCAGCGTCGACGATTTCTCCCAAAACAAAATCGAGTATGTCCAACGTATGACAAGCCATATCGTAAAAATAACCCGCGCCGGCAATTTCGGGCCGAACCCGCCACGGCAAATTTTCTGAATTATGATCTTGCGGGCGGGCGGGCACATGAAATCGAACATTTACTGAAATAATGTCACCGATTTCTCCGCCGTCGACAATCTCTTTTACTTTTAAAAAGTAAGGCAAACTGCGACGATAGTACGCTACCGTCAAAGGAATACCCGTTTCGTCGGACACACGGTTCATTTCCTCGCATTCGGCATACGATGCGGCCATCGGTTTCTCGACATACACGGGCTTTCCCGTACGCATGGCGCGAACGGCATATTCCGCATGCGATGCGGGCGGAGTGGCAATATATACGGCATCGACATCGGGATCATTGATCAGCCGATCGGCATCGGAATACCAACGATCGACCCCGTGACGACGGGCAAAGTCCTCCGCTTTAACGACGTCGCGGCGCATAACGGCAACAAGCGACGAATCTTCCGTTTTGTAGAAGGCCGGGCCGCTTTTTACTTCACACACATCGCCGCAACCGATGATTCCCCATCGAACGGGTGCGGACAAAGGTTTAAATGCCGATTGTTTGCTCATACCGATTCGGATACAGATTAAAGCAGGGCAAATATATCTAATTTATTTGACGATCATTCGGCCGAAAAATACAATTTCGGGAACGATTTGCATTTTTGTGCATCTCTTCGAATAATTATTCGATATTTTCCCGTAAGTTTGTGCAAAAATCGCAACGGATGCCCGACCGGGAATCGGCGGTACATCACGCGTACAATCCGAAATTAATTCATCAAATGGAATACAATACTTCGCAAAAAAAATTGGTATTACCCGAATATGGCCGTCACGTACACATGATGGTACAATTTGCCGTTCAAATAAAAAATCGTGAAGAACGGAATACGGCGGCTCACGCTATCATCGGCATCATGGGGAATTTACAGCCGCATCTTCGCGACATTCCCGATTTCAAACATAAACTCTGGGATCATTTGTTCATCATGTCCGAATTTAAGCTGGATATTGATGCTCCGTATCCGAAACCTTCACCCGCCGAATTGGTCGAAAAACCCAATACCGTTCCTTATTCTCAATCGCATGTCCGTCAAAAACATTACGGAAAGATTTTGGTCGATATGATTCGCGAAGCGGGAAAAATGGAAGATTCCGAACTAAAAAATATGTTGATCCGATTGTTGGCCAATCAAATGAAAAAGTCGTACGTCGCATGGAACAAAAGCGAAGTCAGTAACGAACAGATCATTCAAGATCTTTGGGATATATCCGACGGAAAAATCACGTTAAGTCTCGAATCGGTACAGTCCATGTTTACGGCAACGACGGGAGAATATTCGCAACAACAGAATTCGAAACCGAGGAAAAAGAGATTGGCGGGATCAAGCCGTAAATAAGAAAGGGAACAACAACCCCCGAATATCGTATCTCCGTTATTCTCTTTTATTTTTGTAATTATGGCAACATTTAAAATCGAAGGCGGGCACCGCTTGCGCGGAGAATTGCATCCACAGGGAGCAAAAAATGAAGCGCTGCAAGTAATCTGCGCCTGTTTACTGACCGAAGAAAAGGTAATCATTCGCAACATTCCGGGCATCAGCGATGTCAATATTTTAATGGATTTGCTTCGCGATTTGGGTGTATCCGTCACGCAAATCGGAACGAAAGATTTCGAATTTCAAGCGAAGGATGTTGACGTAGACGTGCTCAACGATCCGAAAATACAGAAAAAAGCGGCTTCATTGCGCGGTTCGATCATGATTATCGGTCCTTTGTTGGCACGATTCGGCAAAGGCGTGATTGCCCGTCCGGGCGGTGACAAAATCGGGCGCAGGCGGTTGGATACGCACTTTATCGGATTCGAAAAATTGGGCGCCGAGTTTACGTACAATTCGGACGAAGGATGTTTTCGCGTCAACGCCAAAGAATTAAAAGGCGCTTACATGTTGCTGGACGAAGCATCGGTTACGGGAACGGGCAACATATTGATGGCCGCCGTGATGGCAAAAGGCACTACCACCATATACAATGCAGCCTGTGAACCCTACATACAGCAACTTTGCAGAATGTTGATTCAAATGGGCGCCAAAATCAGCGGAATAGGTTCCAACCTGTTGATTGTGGAAGGCGTCGACCAATTGGGCGGTTGTGAACATACGCTTCTTCCCGACATGATCGAGGTGGGAAGTTTTATCGGACTTGCCGCCATGACCGGATCGGAAATAACGATTAAAAATACGGCTTACGACCAATTGGGCATTATTCCGCGTTCGTTCGAACGGCTGGGAATTTGCGTGGAACGTCGTAACGACGACATTTATATTCCTTCGCACGAACGGTACGAAATAGAAACCTTCATCGACGGATCCATCATGACCATTGCCGACGCGATATGGCCGGGACTGACTCCCGACCTGTTGAGCGTTTTTTTGGTGGTGGCGACACAAGCCACGGGAAGTGTTTTGATTCATCAGAAAATGTTTGAAAGTCGTTTGTTTTTTGTCGACAAGTTGATCGACATGGGTGCGCGCATTATTCTTTGTGATCCGCACAGAGCCACCGTGATCGGATTGGGCAATAAACAACGATTAAAAAATACGGTAATGACGTCGCCCGACATACGCGCGGGTGTGGCGTTGCTGATCGCCGCGTTAAGCGCCGAAGGCGTGGGCGTAATTCACAATATCGAACAAATTGACCGCGGTTACGAAAACATCGACCTCCGATTAAACCGTATTGGCGCCAAAATATCGAGAATCGAAGGTTAACGGAACTCGTAAAATGAATCGTATCATGCCCGAAAACCCTTCAAAAAAGATCTTTCGATTATTGATCTCGTGCGTTGCGGCATTGATGATCGGACTTCCTCTCTTCGGACAGCCGAATTTATCGAGCAACGTTGTTAAGGAAACACTTGCGTACGCAACCAAAGAGAGGCAAACCTTGTTTTTGGATAAGTATCGAACAAAAGAAGTTTTCGAAAAACCGAGTCCGTGTATTGTTTTTATTCATGGCGGTTCTTTCAAAGGCGGAACAAGGGACAACCAAAGTTATGCCGAATATTTCGATTACATGGCAAAACAAGGTTACACGGTAGTTTCCATCGATTACCGATTGGGAATGAAGGGCGCAACATCCAAAAATTACACGGAAGCAACAACAATGTTGAAAAAGGCCGTAGATATGGCCGTGGAAGATTTGTATGATGCCACGGGATTTATTTTACGGCATGCGTCGGAATGGAAAGTGAATCCCGAAAAAATCATCATCAGCGGCTCCAGCGCGGGAGCCGTAACCGTTTTGCAGGCCGAATACGAATATTGTAATCGATCGAATATTGCTTCGCGATTACCCGACAACTTTCGATATGCCGGAGTAATCGGTTTTGCGGGAGCTGTTTTGTCGCTTAACGGCAATTTAACATGGAAAAACAAACCCGCACCCATGCTCTTGTTTCATGGTAATGCCGACGATATGGTGCCTTTCGGAAAAATCGACAAAGGCAACGTAAGCCTTTGCGGGTCGGAATATATTGCTTCGCGATTACATCATTTCGGTTTTCCGCATTGTTTTTTTCTGTATGAGGGATCGGCGCATGAAATATCGCGAATGCCCATGAAGAAAAATCTCCCGGAAATTCAACGATTTTTGGAGGTAATGGTCTTTTCCGGGGAAGCATTAATGCTCCGAATACAAGCGGAGGAAATCGACAAAAAGAAGCCCGAACGAACATTAACCTCGGAAGATTTTTTCAAAAAGAATTTCAAATAACGGTCCTTTGTTTACGAAAGAAAATCTCAATTACATCGGAACAAAAATTCGAACATAAATTAAAGACATACAGATGAAAGCAAAAATTTTATCCGGAACGGCCATCTTTGTTTTTACCGTATTGATTGCGGTTTCGTGTAATACGAAATCGAAACTGTTGCCCGAAGCAAGAGGAAAGCACGGAGAAGTGGCGGTGGTAATCAACAGATCGCTGTGGCAGGGAGCATGCGGCGACTCCATACGTAACTATTTGGCATACCCCATTATGACTTTGCCACAGGCCGAACCGATGTTTACGTTGATTCAACAGGACGTTTTATCGGATTTGATGAAACAACTTCGCAATATTTTAATCGTTAATATCGATCCGGGATACGAAAACGCAACGCTCACGTACAAAGCAAACGTTTGGGCAAATAATCAACTCGTGTTCAATGTCAATGCGCCTTCCGCCGACTCCGTCATTGCTTGCATCGATCGAAACAAAGACATCATCGTTTCTCGAATTTTGGTTAAGAGCAGAGACAATAATATCGAGTATTATCGAAGAATCGTCAATCCGCCGGTCGTCAAAAAAATACAAGATAAATTTCAAGTCGATATTTGCATCCCCAAAGAATACTCTTTGGATGTGGACAAAGATGATTTTATGTGGATGTCGCGCGAAGAAGGGGATCTGACGATGGGTATTTTGATGTGGAAGGAGCCGTACACATCAAAAGAACAATTGGACCCGTATCGATTGATTTCCAAAATGAACGAGATGACCAAGAAATATGTTCCCGGTCCCGATCCCGGTTCGTACATGACACATGAATCGATGGTTCCGCCGATGGTGAGAGTTTTTGAAAAAGACGAAAACTATTACGTTCAAGTGAACGGTCTTTGGCAAATGGAGGCCGGATTTATGGGCGGCCCGTACGTTAACACATCCATGGTGGATGCCAAACGCGGACAAATCGTTACCGGAGTCGGATTCGTATTCTTTCCGCGAAAAGAAAAACGGGATTATGTCCGACAATTGGAGGCCATCTTGTACACCATGACGCCGATGAAAGAAAACGGCAATACCACGGAAAAGAAATAACCGGATCCGGTATCTCCGTTTTTCGTTGCAGTACACACCGTGAAATCTTTTAATTGCGAAAAATTCGAATATTAATCGATTTGCATTATTACGGGTTGGTCAAAAAATGAATTCCGCCTTTAACGAAAAATCTGTTGCTCCTTGCGGGATGAACTGCGGAGTGTGCATTGCATACCTGCGCGACAAAAAGCCGTGTGTCGGTTGCCGGGGAATTGGCGAAAAGCCGAAACATTGCAACCGTTGTATTATCGCTAATTGCAATTATTTGTCCGCTACCGCATCACAATTTTGTTACGATTGCGAAAAATTTCCTTGTACGCGATTGGACCAATTGGACAAAAGGTACAGAACCAAATACCGAACGAGCTTGATACAAAATCTTGAGGAGATACGCGATAAAGGCTTGCATCATTTTTTGGAAAACGAAGATTCAACCCGAAGATGCGTCAATTGCGGGAATATCATCAGTGTGCATCGTGATTTTTGCATGATTTGCAAAACGCCGATACTGCTATAAAGCCATGAAATCCGGTCGGGTTCCGGCTTGGAGTCGCGCCAAAATAAAATCGCACCGGTCAATTGAACAATATTCGTCCCAAACGATTATGTTAATGTAGAAACACCCGGATGAAAAATGAATGATTCTATCCCCGCCATAGGACAATTGATAGAGCCGACGCCTGTGCGTTTCAGTTTTGATGCGCCCGGTTGGTACGTGGCGGGCGGCGTCTTGGCGGTATTGTTGCTCACGGCCTGCATCATTGCATGGCGCCGCTATCGCAGGAATCGTTATCGCAGAGCTGCCTTGCGCTGGTTGCAAAGCGAGGAGCAACGTCTCACGCCGGCAAAGGAATATGCGCGATTGGTTTATGCCGCCGACATGCTCGTCAAACGTATCGCCATGCAACGCTACGGTCGCGAAGTATCTTCGTTGCGCGGAAAAGATTGGTCGGAATACATCAATAAAACTTGGCGGTCAGAGTTTACTGCCGACGATATGAAGTTGCTCGACGATTTGTATCTTTCTGAAACTTCCGTCGATGCCGACCGCGCGGGAGCATTCGTCGATAAAGCTAAACAATGGATCAAAACGCACCGATATGAACGCTGATATGCTCCAAAACGCCGCCATGCATTTCGAGATCGCTCATAAGTGGGTGTTCCTGTTGCTGCCGTTGCCGTTGTTGATTTATTTTCTTTTACCCGCGTTGCGGAAACGTCGTTCGGGCCTTTTTGCACCGTTTTTCAAACGAGCTGCCGGCATATCGGGGCAACATCCCAAACGAAGCGCATGGGTGTCGCGCAAGAACCTGCTTTCGTGGATCGTCATCGTGCTATGCTGGATTTGTCTGATTGCCGCCGCATCGTCGCCGCAACTTGTCGGACAGCCGGGCAAGAAGATCAAAACAGTGCGCAGTTTTCTCATCGCGGCCGATATTTCGTTCAGTATGGCGCAACGCGATTGGCAGGTCGACGGTAAGTTAATGACCCGCTGGGAAGCGGTGAAGTATTTGATGACGGATTTTGTGAAAGAGCGCAAAAGCGATCAAATAGGTCTCGAAATGTTTGCCACACATGCGTATCTGCAAGCGCCGCTCACTACCGATCTCGGAGCCGTTACGTGGCTGCTCGACCAAACCGAGGTGGGCATGGCCGGGCAGATGACAAGCATCGGCGAAGCAATTGCTTTCGGAATCAAGATATTTCGTGAGGATACGATCAAACAGCGCGTGATGCTGCTGATGACCGACGG
>JAVBNP010000098.1:0-15571 GCA_031551455.1 Bacteroidales bacterium
TCCGCCCAAGCGGCAAAACGTTCGCTCGATTGTTTTCTCTATTACATGTTGGGCGAAACACTGCCCACGCAATCGCATTACGAAAATTTGCAAAAAGCTCGTGAATGGGGCTTTAAAGTGCCGCCTTATGTTGCAATTTGCGACAACATGGCGCAAGTACATCAGTTTATCGTCAACCGGGCAAAAGAACGCGAGCAACTGCCTTTCGACATCGACGGCATCGTGATCAAGGTCGACAGTTTAACGCAACAACGCCAATTGGGTATGCGCGCCAAAAGCCCGCGTTGGGCGGTGGCGTATAAATTTCCCGCCGAACGCGTCGAAACGCGCTTAAATTCGATTTCTTATCAAGTCGGACGCACGGGAGCGGTTACACCCGTTGCCAATCTCGAACCTGTTCGTTTGGCGGGAACTACCGTAAAGCGGGCTTCGCTGCACAACGCCGATCAAATACGATTGCTTGACATCCGCGTAGGCGATACCGTGTATGTGGAAAAAGGCGGCGAAATCATTCCCAAGGTGATCGGTGTCAACTTGGCCAAACGAACGCTTTTCTGTGTTTCCACGCAATTTATCGAACGTTGCCCCGAATGCAATACCGAACTCAAACGCAACGAAGGCGAAACGGCTTGGTATTGCCCGAACGAAAATGGTTGTCCGCCTCAAATAAAAGGCCGAATCGAACATTTCATCAGTCGTAAGGCGATGAATATCGACAGTCTTGGCGAAGGCAAAATTGAAATGCTATACGACAAAGGATTGTTGCACGATGTTGCCGATCTCTACCGACTCAAATACGATCGATTATTGGGATTGGAAAAAACAATTGTTGATGATGACGGCGGCTCAAAGAAAGTGAGTCTCAGAGAACGTTCGGTCGAAAAAATCCTGTCGGGTATCGAAGCATCAAAACAAGTGCCTTTCGAGCGGACACTCTATGCCATCGGGATCCGTTATGTGGGTGAAACCATTGCCAAAAAGTTGGTGCGCAGTTTCAAAAACATCGACGCGCTGTCGCAAGCCAAGTTCGAAGAATTGATTGCCGTGGACGAAATCGGTGACCGCATTGCCGCAAGCGTGGTCGACTTTTTTGGTCGTCCGGAAAATCAAGCAATCGTAGACCGGCTGAAACAAGCGGGATTGCAATTCACTGCCAATGAAAGCGCACATCAAGTAAAATCCGAAGCCTTGAAAGGTAAAAGCATTGTGGTAAGCGGCGTATTCACCATTCCGCGCGACGATGTCAAGAAAATGGTGGAAGAACACGGCGGTAAAAATTCGAGTTCTGTTTCATCCAAAACCGATTTCGTGCTTGCCGGCGAAAAACCGGGCCCCGATAAAATTAAAAAAGCCGAAACACTTGGGGTAAAAATTATTTCGGAAGATGAGTTTTATCAACTGATCGACGAAAAGAGACCGTAAGACATGTAAGATTTTAAGAAAAATAAAAAATCGCAAAAACCCGTTCCGGCTGTGTCATCCGCATTCCGGTCAAATTAAAAATCGAAAATAAAATGATCCACACGCTTCCTCATATCAGTCACACCACGTGCAATAACTTTTTCCTTCTGGCGGGCCCCTGTATCGTTGAAGGCGAAGGAATATGTTTCGATATTGCACGTCATATCAAAGACATTACCGATCGGTTGCAAATACCGTTTGTGTTCAAAGGCTCATTTAAAAAAGCCAATCGTTCGCGAATAGATTCCTTCACGGGAATCGGCGATCGTAAAGCGTTGCAAATTTTGGCCGACATTCGCGAAAATTTGCACGTTCCCGTGGTTACCGACATTCATACCGAAGCCGATGCCGCAATGGCTGCCGAGTATGCCGATATTCTGCAGATACCCGCATTCTTGTGTCGTCAAACCGACTTGCTGGCAGCGGCCGCAAAAACGGGCAAAATGATCAACATCAAGAAAGGGCAATTCGTGGCGCCCGAAGCCATGAAATTTGCCGCCGACAAAGTGCGTCAATCGGGCAACGATCTTGTGATGCTGACCGATCGCGGAAGTATGTTCGGGTATTACGATTTGATTGTCGATTATCGCGGCATTAAACGAATGCAGGAAATCGGTTGTCCCGTAGTGTTGGACATTACGCATTCGCTGCAACAACCCAACACCGTCGAAGGCGTTACGGGCGGACTTCCAGAAATGATCGAAACCATTGCACGTGCGGGAGTGGCCGTAGGCGTTGACGGCATTTTTTTGGAAACGCATCCCGATCCCGCCAATGCCAAATCGGACGGAGCCAATATGTTACCGCTCGATCGATTGGAAAATTTGCTGCGCCGACTGGTAAAAATACGGCAGGCAATCACCGGGTTTTAACGATACGAAAAGAGGGAAAGATTAAATCTTTCCCTCTTTTCGTATTATAAACACACAAACCGTTTATTTGCTTTTATCCGGTGCGGCAGGAATCGGCGGAAATGGTTTGGAATTTTTAAGTTCATCCAGAATTACCTCTATTGCCTTGTTCAACTGTTCGTCGACACCGGCATACTCCAAAGCGGGATCGTTTTCAACCACGATATCGGGATCGACGCCGTGTCCTTCAATAATCCATTGCCCGGTTTCCGAAGAATAAGAAGCGTATTCCGGCTTACGCAAATCCGTTCCGTCCACAAAAGGCAAGGTTCCGCGTATTCCCACAACGCCGCCCCAACTGCGCGTTCCGATCACTTTGCCCAGCTCATGTTTTTTGAATCCGTACGGGAATAAATCACCGTCGGAAGCCGAATATTTATTGATTAACACCACTTTCGGTCCTTTCATCATTTGCGCCGGCGTCTGCGTCGGATCGACCGTATTACGCGCCATATTGGCACGGGTAATCTCGCGTGCCAAACGTTCGATAATCATCGGCGACACATTACCGCCGCCGTTACCGCGATCGTCAATGATCAACGCTTTTTTGTTGAGTTGCGGATAGAAATGTTTCACGAATTCGTTCAAGCCGTCGGAAGCCATATCGGGAATATGAATATAACCCACTTGGCCGCCGGTAGCTTCATTTACTTTTCGAATATTGTTTTGCACCCAATTGTAATAATACAAATCGGCTTCGTCGGCAATCGGCACCACAATTACTTTACGACTTCCCGCAAGCGACGGTTTGTCATTCAATTGCAATTCCACTTGGCGATCGACCGTTCCCGTGAGGCATTGATATATGTCGGCAACTTTTTCGAGCGATTGACCGTTAACGGCGGTAATATATTCTCCCGCTTTGGCATCGACGCCCGATTCCGTTAACGGCGAACGGAGCGACTTGTTCCAATTGGCGCCTTTCAGAACGGAATCGATACGGAAAAATCCCGAAACGGCATCTTTGGTAATTTTCGCTCCCAACAAACCGGTCGGAATACGCGAAGCCCCGACGCCGCGATCGCCGCCGTTGATGTATGCGTGTCCCACACTCAACTCGGCAATCATTTCGCCGATCAAATAGTTCACGTCATCCTTGGTTTTGGCATAAGGCAGCAATACGGCGTATTTGTCGTGCATGGTTTTCCAATCAACCCCATGCATGTTCGACACATAGAAGAAATCGCGCATCTGCCGCCAACATTCATCGTATATTTGCTTCCATTCGGCTTGTTTATCCACATAAACCTTTAATCCCGACAAATCCGTCTTGTTGTCTTCGAGATTGATTTTTGCCGTCGGCGTATCGATCACCCATAAATCGGTTCCTTTGCGAACAAGCATTTTGCTCCCGTCGGTCGAAATCGTATAATTCACTCCTTGTCCCAATTCGGTTTCCTTTTGCTTTTCGAGATCGTACATGTAAAGATTCGAAGCACGCACATAGTACAATTTGTTGTTGTAATATTGCAGATTTTGATAATCATCGGCCGGTACGGGAAGACTAAAGATACGATCGGACAATCCCGTTGTATCGATTTTGGTGATTATTTCGTCCTTTTTGGTGTCGGATTCGGCTTTTTTCGATTTCTTATCTTCTTTTTTCGATTCTTCAACCTTTATTTTCACTTCATCGTTTACCGGAACAAAGGGGCTCGGCGTATCGGCGGCCAAGGTTACGGCGTAGATGCGACTCATTTTTCGATAAGCAAAATTCCATTCAACTTGACTGTAGATCGGATTAAAATCACGATCAGATACGAAAAACAAATATTTTCCGTCGCGACTGAATACGGGTAATCCCGAATCGTACCAAATATCGGTAACCGCTGTTTGGGTTTTATTAACGGTATTATGCAAAAAAATGCGTCCGAACCGATTTTCGATCGTTTCGGCATAAACAATCCAACGGCTATCGGGCGACCAAGCAAATTGCGTGTATTCCCAACGCGAGGATTGTGCTGCCAAAGTGACTTTTTTCGTGTCGACATCGACGTATTGCAAACGCATCTTCTTGTCGTTCCACAACACTTTTTTGCTGTCGGGCGACCATTTAACATTGAATTTATAGGTATCGGCGCCGGTGGTCAATTGTATCGCTTCTTCGCTGCCATCCTGCTTTTGGATATATACTTCGTATTCACCGCTTCGATCACTCAAATAAGCAACCCATTGTCCATCGGGTGACCACGTTGCGCCGCGATCGTTAGCACTCGAACTTTGCGTCAAATTACGGGTAACACCCGATTTTGCGGGAACGGTAAATACATCGCCGTGCGCACCGATAACCAATCGTTTGCCGTCGGGCGAAACATCAACCGACTGTATTTCTTTAGACACATCTTTCGACACATTGCGTCCCGCAAAACCGTCATCCCGTATTTGTATCGCTATTTTCCGCGCATTGCGTGTTGCCGTGTCGAAATAATAAATATCGCCGCCGTTCTCGTACACGATTCCTTTATCTCCCGCCGACGGAAATTTGATGTCGTATTCGGTATAATTTGTCACTTTGGACGTTTGTCGGGTTTTGGCATTGTATACAAACAGATTTGCCGTCCGATCGCGATCGGATACAAAAAAGATTTCGTCGCCGAACCACATCGGAAAAATATCCTGTGCGTCGTTGTTGGTGATGTTTTCGGTCTTTTGGGTTTGAAAATCGTAGATGCGTATATCGTCAGCCATGCCGCCTTTGTAATATTTCCATGTACGAAATTCGCGGAACACTTGATTGTACGCCAATTTATCGCCGGAAGCCGGATAGGAACACCACGATCCCGAAGGCAACGGCAACTCCACGGACATGCCCCCCGTTGCCGGAACGCTGAATAATTGTCCCACAAAGTCGTTAAAACTTTGCTTGCGCGAACGATAAATAATGTTTTTACCGTCGGGCGTCCAACACATCACAATATTGTTGGGTCCCATGCGATCGGATACATCATCGCGAGACAGCGTGGCCGTGTACGTCAAACGTTTCGGTTCACCACCTTGTGCGGGCATAACATATACTTCGGTATTTCCGTCGTAATTGGCCGTGAAAGCTATTTGATATCCGTCGGGCGAAAAATGCGAAAACATCTCATACCCGGGCGCATTGGTCAACTTACGGGCCTCTCCGCCCGCCAACCCGACCGTGTATAAATCGCCGGCATATGTAAACACCAATTGATTACCATGTACGGCAGGAAAACGCAGAAGGCGCGTATCTTGTTGTGCTTGAACAACCTGCAATCCGATGCAGAAAGATGCTATAAGAAATATTTTTTTCATAGAATGAAGATATTATGCAGCAAACTTAGCTAAAAAACGTAAATCCCGAACGCATTGCGAAAAGTCTTTTTAAATCGTTACATGCAAAATCGGAAATACACCGGTTCTCCCTCGAAATCGACTATCTTTACATCGATATTTACCGTTTTAGGCCACTTGTTTTTTGAAAATGAATGTTCGCTTTTCTCTTATCGCACTGATTTTACTTGTACTTCACGTATCCGTATTTTCCCGGTCCGTTTCGGATATCGACGAATTGAAGGCAAAAGGATATACCGTACAAACGTTCGCTTTGAAACCCGATTTCGACGGTAATCCCACGGCCGTATTGATCGGCAAACAATGTCCGGAAACTTCGCGAAAGGCGGTGCTGTATGTACACGGATACAACGATTATTTTTTTCAAGATCATTTGGCCGATTGGTACTTGTTGCAAGGGTACAATTTTTACGCGTTGGAACTGCGACGTTACGGTCGCGCACTCTCACCGGGACAAGTTCGATACGACCTTCGAAACGTAAGCGATTATTACGAGGAGTTGGACATGGCGGTAAATGTTATCCGCAATGAAGATCGAAATAATTTTTTGTTGCTCAACGGTCATTCCATGGGTGGGCTTGTCACTTCGTTATATGCTTCCGATCGCGCCGAAAACGGTATCATTGATGCGTTGCTTTTGAACAGTCCGTTCCTTGAGTTGAATGCCGGCGGAATGACACGCAACTTTGTCGCACCGATTTTTTCCGGGTTGGGCACCGTTTTTCCGAAAATGAAATTGCCTATTTCATCTTCTCCATACTACGGTGAGAGTCTCCATAAGGACTATCGGGGCGAATGGAATTACGATCTTTCCTTGAAATTATTGCGCAACAAAACCCGTGCGGGATGGCTCAGAGCAATCCGTAAAGCACATAAAAAGGTGCACAAAAGCCTTTCCGTTTCATGTCCCGTATTGGTGTTGCGATCGGATAAAAGCGGAAGCGAAAAGACTTGGAATGAAGATATTCCGATAACCGACGTGGTGTTAAACGTGGAAGACATCGAAAAATTCGCATCCCGAATCGGCAAAAACGTCACCGTTATCATCATTCCGAAGGCCAAGCATGATGTAATTCTCTCCTTCCCCGAAGTACGCAAAGATGCTTTTGTTAGATCGGAAGATTGGTTGAAACAATTTTCCGAATAATACAAAAACGCCATCAAACATGTGTAGAATTTAATCATAAAAAGCAGAACCTAACAGGTTTTGAAAACCTGTTAGGTTTCCATCTTGATAGTAACTTAGTATAAAATCATTCTATTGAAAAAGCCGGTCGAGTCTGTCGGCACACTTCGGTATACCCCGCAAAAAACGTCGACAAATCGGAAAAATTGTTATCATTAAAACCCGACCGGTTGAATTTTCACATTAACGAATCATTATATTTATTTTTCGATCCCGAATTCCTTTTTCAATTGTTCTACCCAGTTTTTTATCCGCAAATCGGTTAATTTCGATTGATTTTCGATATCGATGGCCAATCCTTGCAACTTTCCGCCTTTCAAAGCAAGCGATTTGCCGAAAACATATCCTTCGGGAGAAGTTAAGCCGACCAATTCGGCGCCGCGATCCGCGAATGCATCCGCCAAAATGCCGATGCCGTCGACAAAATTGTCGGAATATCTTTTTTGATCACCCAGTCCGAAAACGGCCACTTTCTTACCTTTTAGGTCAAGTTCCGCTATTTCGGGCAAAAGTTCGTCCCAATAAACGGGTAACTCGCCGTCGAACCATGTGGAAGTGCCCGCGATCAAGTTATCGCAATTAAAAAAATCATCTTTCCATGCCTTTTCGATATCAACGATCGGGATATTTGTACCGAACGCCTTTTGTATTTTCTTGGCAATCATATCCGTTTTAACGGTGGATGCACCGTAAAATAATGCCGTCCTTTTCATGTTTGTTTTTGGTTTTTAATGGTGTTAATATTCGAGTAATTCCTTTATTGCCGCATATATTTTATCTGCGTCGGGCAAAATGGCGCTTTCGAGTGCGTGATGAAACCCGACGGGCGTGAACGTTGATCCCACTCGACGAATCGGCGCATCCAAATACCGAAACATTTCATCGCCGATCTCGGCCGCCAATTCGGCTCCGAAACCGGAGAATACTTTATCCTCATGCACCACCAACACTTTCCCGGTTTTCTTCACGGATGCGAAAATCATTTCCCTGTCGAGCGGTATCAACGACCGAATATCCATTACTTCAACGTTTTTACCGAAGTCCTTGGCCATGCGTTCGGCCGCATTCAAACATAAATGAGTGGTGTTACCGTATGTAATGACGCTCAAATCGGAGCCCTGTCGACGAATTCTCGCTTTGCCGAAAGGCACCTCAAAGTCATCGGGAACCGGAGTTGCCGCCCACGCGGCATTATATTGCGCTTGAGGTTCCAAAAAAAGCGTAAATCCGCGCGATCGTACAGAGGTACGCAACAACCCCGCCGCATCGTCGGCAAACGAAGGATACACGATACGCGCGCCGGGTAATGAGGTGAGCGCTCCTTCGATGGTTTGCGAATGATATAACCCGCCGCCGATATATCCGCCCGAAGCGAGACGTACCGTGACATTGGGAACAAACCTACCGTTGTTGCGCCAGTATTCATGCGTGCATTCAACATATTGTTCTACTGCCGGCCAAAAATAATCGGCAAATTCGGCGCCCTCGATCACAATGCGAATTTTCGGATCAAAACGGCTCATTCCATTGGCCGTTCCCACGATGAAATCCTCGGCAATGGGTGCGTTAAAAATACGTTCCTTGCCAAACTCTTGTTGCATGCCTTTCGTGATGTTAAATACACCGCCTTTGTCTTTATTGGCCACATCCTGTCCCCAAAGAAATGTATCGGGATTACGGCGAAATTCCGTTTTTAACGTTTCGTTCAAGGCTGTGGCAAGCGTCTTCTTTTCCCCTGTATCGTTATGCGTACCATCGACGTATTTTTTCGGTTCGTACGGTTCGGGCAACACGAAATCGAATATCGTTGCCGGATCGGGATCGGGCGCCGCCAACACTTTACGATTGGCTTCTTTCAATTCGTTTTTTGCATCTTCCTCAATTTGTTTCAATTCACTTTCGGTGAAACGTTTATATCGCAACAACATTCGTCGAAACTTGGCAATCGGATCAGCGGCCTTCACGTACGCCAACTCGTTTTCGTCGCGATACAATGTCTGTTTATCCGAATTGGAATGTGCCTCGATGCGAACGCAATTGGCTTGCACGATGACCGGTTCGCGACGGGTTACGGCGTGTTCGCGAGCCGTCGTCAAGGCATTCATTGAATCGAACACGTCTTTCCCGTTGCAATGGATGATTTTCAAGTTTTTGAAACCCGAAAAATTATCAGCAACCTTGCGATTGGCGGTTTGATCTTCTTTCGGTACGGATATACCGTAACCGTTGTCCTGTATCACAAAAATAACGGGTAACCGTTCGGTGCATGCTCCGTTGACGGCTTCGTACACAAATCCTTCGGAAACGGACGACTCGCCATGCGAACAAATCGATACGCCGCGATGCTTATAATACACCATGGCGCGCGCCACTCCCACTGCATGTAAATCTTGCGTAGCCGTGGCCGATGATATGTTGTGGATGTTCCACTCCGCTTTTGCAAAATGATTGGACATGTGACGCCCTCCGCTTGTAATATCGTCGGCCTTGGACAAACCGTTCATAATGATTTCTTCCGCGGTAAGTCCCGCCGACAATGCCGTCAGCATATCGCGATAATAGGGAAAAAGATGATCTTCGCCCCGAACAAACACTTGCCCGATAGCCAATTGTATACCATCATGTCCCGCATAAGGCGCATGAAACGACCATCCCAACGATTGCAACAGATATACCGCCGCTTTTTCGTCGATGGCACGACCTAACGTCATCAGATAAAACCACTTTTTCAAGGTTTCTTTATCGGTTGTTTTAATATAAAACTTTTTCATTTTCGTTTACGGAAACTTAAATTCACAACTCCGAGCAAAGAATTATTCTCATACCCGACAACTATTAAACAATTGTTCGGCGTTTGTGTTGAATCATTTCACATATTTTATCGCACATTATTTTTGACGTGATGCAAGAACTAAACGCAATTTACCTATGTGTCATACTGTTTCGATGCAATTAAAATTTGGTAATCCCGATATCGAAAATATTTTACAAAAACCGGAAAAATCCGAAACATTTGTTGTACAAGCGTTGGTTCGGATTGCGAGCATTCAAAATATTTGAATATATTCGCGAGTTTCCGTTTTGTCGGAAATCAATTATTTAAACGTTCGTTTCGCATGAAATACACCTATTTGTCCGTAATAATTACCTTTTTTGTTTTATCCGCCTCGGCGCAAGAATTCTATACCAACCCCGTTATTCCGGGATTCAATCCCGACCCGAGTATTTGCCGTGCGGGCGACGATTATTATCTTGCAACATCGAGTTTCGAATATTTTCCGGGTGTTCCCATATACCGCAGCAAAGATCTGGTTCATTGGCAAATGATCGGTCACGCATTGCACCGTCCGTCGCAACTCAACTTGGATAACATCAAATGTTCGGCGGGGATATACGCTCCCACGTTGCGTTACCATGACGGAACGTTTTACATGGTTACGACATTAACGGGAGGTGCAGGCAATTTCATCGTAACGGCAACCGACCCCGCAGGCCCTTGGTCCGAACCTCATTGGATAAAAGATGCGCCCGGTATCGACCCTTCGCTGTTTTTTGACGATGACGGTAAAGTGTATTTTTGCGGAACGTTTGGAGCAAAAAACAAAGTATTCCCCACACACAACAATATATGGGTCCAAGAACTCGATCTCCGAACATGGGAACTCGTCGGACCGAAAGTGGAAGTGATCGACGGATCCGCTTTTTATAAATCGAATTCCCGCATGGACGGCGGTTTAGAAACGGGGGTCAACAATTTCGAAGCGCCTCATATTTATAAAAAGGGTGATAAATATTATATCATTCTCGCACACGGTGGTACGAGCTTGAATCACGCCGCTTCCGTTTGGAGCGCCGATCATGTGTTCGGTCCGTACAAATCTTGCCCCTCGAATCCGATCCTTACGCACCGCGATTTATCCCCCGATTTCGTATTTACGTCAACCGGTCATGCCGACTTGATTCAAACGCAAACCGGCGAATGGTGGATGGTTTACTTGGCCAAAAGACCATTGGGAGGTTCTTATGTATTGGGACGCGAAACGTTAATGTCGCCCGTGGACTGGAGCGATGAATGGCCCGTCGTAAATCCGAAAGGTTACGTGGGACGAGCCGAAATAACACATCTCAAGCCGAATCTGTCCGAAACGATCCTTCCCGAATTTCCCGTTCGCGACGAATTCGATCAAGAAAAACTTCGGCCCGAGTGGACGCTGATACGGACTCCGCGTACCGAATGGTATACCTTAAAAGATAAAAAGGATTGGCTCAGAATTCGACTCCGTTCCGAAACGATGTCGGATCAAGCACAACCTTCGTTTATCGGCATACGGCAACAACATTTCAATTTTACGTCCGGTGTCAAATTTGCTTTCGAGCCCGGCAACGAGCGAGAAGAAGCCGGAATTGTTATCGAAAGGGATAATAATCATTATTTCAGATTTGTCGTAAGGCAGCATAACGGAAAACCGCAGCTCGTGCTTGCCCGAAAAGATGCCGAATCCGGAGATCATGTCATCAAAGAAATTGCACCCGCGAAGCCGGTACGATACTTAAAAGTTACGTGCGAAGAATATCGGTATTCCTTTGCTTTTTCCTCCGACGGAAAATCTTGGACCACGCTTGCCGATCGGGAGGACGGAAGATTTCTCGGATATCCGAAAGCGGATCGCTTTACGGGTACGTTTATCGGCATGTATGCTTCGTCCAACGGTTCCGATTCGAATAATTATGCCGATTTTGATTGGTTCGAATACAAACCCGCGACGGATCTCGGCCATCAACGCTCCGCTTCCAAATAATCCGCTATTCGTTGAAGAAAAGCTCCGCCGAGCGCTCCGTCGATAATGCGGTGATCATACGATAGCGACAAATACATTTTCCGTCGGACGGCGATCATGTCTCCTTCGGGCGTCTCCATGACGGCGGGTCGTTTTTCGATATAACCGACACCAAGAATTGCCGATTGCGGCTGATTGATGATCGGTGTTCCGAAGATATTTTTGAAGGTACCGAAATTGGTAATCGTAAACGTTCCGCCTCGTATATCGTCGGGCGCCAATTTATTTTTTCTCGCCTTTTCCGCCAACGAATCGACGGCAACCGCCAATCCGTTAACACTCAACTTATCGGCATCGTGTACCACCGGCACGATTAAATTACCGTCATCCAATGCAACGGCTATACCTATATTAATATGTTTTTTTAGGATGATGTTGTAACCATCCACCGAAGCGTTTACTCGGGGAAAATCAATCAATGCTTTGGCGCATGCCTCGACAATGGCCGGCATATACGTCAGCTTCACTCCTTCGCGACGGAAAAAATCGTCCTTAACCCGATCGCGCCATTGCACCAGTCGGGTAACATCCGCATCCACCATTGTGGTTATGTGTGCCGCCACGTTTTTCGACATAACCATGTGATCGGCGATGATACGACGTACGCGATCCATTTCCACGACGGTATCGGAAGGCGTTCCGCCGGAAATCTCATGCGAGCCCGGCGAAGCAGATATTTCGGAAACACCGGATTCTTTTGCTTTCGAAACAGCCGGGGACGAAGCTCCTCTCCTTTCCAAATATTGCAGTACGTCCGCTTTGCTCACGCGCCCTCCGAAACCCGTCCCGGAAATGGTTTCGAGTTCCGCATCCGTTATTTTTTCCGTTTGAGCGATGTTGCGAACCAACGGCGAATAGAATCGACCCGATTTGTCTTTTTTCTCTGTCAAATCGGCAGACTCGGGAACGGGCTCGGATGAAATTTTCGATTCGGCGGAACCGGTCGGTTGCGATTCTTCCGCATCGGAAGTCTTGCTCGATGATATCGAATCGGAGTCGCCCGTTTCGATAACGGCCATAACGGCCCCCACGGGAACAATGTCATTTTCCGCAAAACGTATTTCCGTTATTTTTCCGGCAACCGGCGAAGGTATCTCGGCACTCACTTTCTCGGTGGCAACTTCAAAAAGAACATCGTCTTCCCGAACTGTGTCGCCGACCTTTACGGCCCATTTCATTATTGTCCCCTCGGTGATGCTTTCACCGAGTTTCGGCAGTTTTACTTCAAATGTTGACATCATCATGACTGTTTTTTGAACAATATTTTCAATCGAATTGATGTCGCATGACGCATAATTTATCAATCTTATCGATGCTTTCGACATCAACGCTTTGCTTTGTTTGTTTCATATCAAAACAAACGAACAATATCCTTTGTTCAAGACATAAAAAGCAAATCGGCGAACCGTACGAGTGTTTTTTTACTCAAAGTCGTCCCCGGTACTTATCGGAAAACAAGTATGAAATTTTGTCGCATTTGTTCGTTTCGGTGCCGGTGAAACAACAAAACATTATCGTATTGTTTTTCTTTGTGTATCTTACATCCTTGGCTGCGGAAGACTCGAACCTCACTATTGAAAAGGATCGTAATTCGATAAACCTCGGCAAAATGCAGCAAAATAAGCCAGCATGCATCCTTATGCCGGTCGGAACCGCTTCCGAAGCCGTTAAAAATTGTTAAGCGATGCACCAGCAAAAAAAATCGGCTTTATTTTTGTTATCGTCTTTAACAAAAGAAATAAATCATCTGTTATAAATAAGTGTATTATAAACATAATAATCAAACAAGAATTTACCATGAAAATCAAGAATTTAATAGCGATGCTGCTTGTTGCTGTCGCCGGTGGTTTGATGGCGGTATATGTGTATGCCCGGGTAGTCGATAAAAATACCGGAACATCATCATCTCCGACCGCATCGACTCAACCGGTTTATTTCACGGCTTTGGATTCCAAAGATGCTCGCGACGTATCATATCCCGATTTTACTTTTGCGGCCGAACATGCGATTCATTGTGTGGTTCACGTGAAAGTGAAATCCATGCAAAATATGTATTCCGGTTCGGGTAATCCTTTTTACGATTTCTTTTACGGATATCGGGAACAGCAAGTCCCGCGCGAAGGTTTCGGTTCCGGTGTGATTATGAGCGCCGACGGTTATATCATCACCAATAATCACGTTATCGTCAAAGCGGACGAAATTGAAGTGACGTTAAACGATAAACGCGTATTTACCGCCAAATTGATCGGAGCCGATCCCACCACCGATTTGGCATTGTTGAAAATCGATGAAACGGATTTGCCTTTTCTTACCTATGGTGATGCGGAAGCTTTGCGGGTGGGCGAATGGGTGTTGGCCGTCGGCAATCCTTACAACTTGACGTCTACCGTTACGGCAGGTATCGTCAGCGCCAAAGCGCGTCAGTTGGGCATTCTTTCCGGCGCTTCGCAAATGGGAGTCGAATCATTCATACAAACCGATGCGGCTGTCAATCCGGGCAACAGCGGCGGAGCATTGGTAAACACAAGAGGCGAACTGGTAGGCATCAATACGGCCATTGCTTCGCAAACGGGTTCTTATTCGGGTAATTCCTTTGCCATACCGGTAACCATTGTTCAGAAAGTGATTGCCGATTTGAAAGAATACGGATATGTTCAACGGGCCATGTTGGGCATAGAGATCGGTAATGTTACTTCCGAACTTGCTAAAGAAAAGGATCTCGGAAAGATTGAGGGAGTATATGTTGCAAAAGTGGTTTCCAACGGAGGCGCTGCGGCTGCCGGCATGAAGGAGGGTGATGTGATCACGGCCATCAATAATGTACCGGTCAATAGTACGTCCGAACTTCAGGAACAGGTCAGCAAATACCGTCCGAATGATCAAATAAACGTAAGTGTAATAAGAGATAAAAAAATGCAACAATTTACGGTTACTTTACGTAATATAGAAGGTACCACCCAAATTTTGCGAGGAGATTCTTCAAATATTCTTGGCGCGAAATTTGAGGAGGTGTCGAAAAAGGATAAGCAAAATCTCAATATCAATTCCGGAATCAAAGTTAAAGATGTCGGACAAGGAAAATTGAAAACGGCAGGTGTTCGTAACGGATTTATTATCACCTCCATCAATGACCGACCGGTAAAAGCGGCAAGTGATATTCAAGAAATTTTGGCTTCCGTCGAACCCAAAGGAAGAGTAATTATCGACGGAGTTTATCCGAACGGCCAAGTAACGTATTATGTATTTGCCAAATAAAAAGAAGGATTTATGTGCAAAAATATTTTTGCACTCTTCTATTATTTAGCATAATTTTGCAAAAATTTTTCAGACAGAATGAGACAGTTAAAAATCACAAAATCAATAACTAACAGGGAAAGTGCTTCATTAGATAAGTACCTTCAAGAGATCGGAAAAGAAGAGCTGATCACCGTGGAGGAAGAAGTGGAGTTGGCCCAAAGGATCAAAAAAGGCGATCGTGCGGCTTTGGAAAAGTTGACGCGAGCCAATTTGAGGTTTGTGGTTTCTGTTGCAAAACAATATCAAAATCAAGGATTGAGTTTACCCGACTTAATCAATGAAGGAAATTTGGGATTGATTAAAGCCGCTGAAAAATTTGATGAAACACGCGGTTTTAAATTCATTTCGTATGCCGTTTGGTGGATCAGACAATCCATTTTGCAAGCGTTGGCCGAACAATCGCGTATCGTACGTCTTCCTTTGAATCAAGTCGGATCGCTGAATAAAATCAATAAAGCTTTTTCCAAATTCTAACAGTAAATTGAGCGTTTTCCTTCGACGTAAGAATTGGCGTATGTATTGGAAATCACCACGTAAAAAATCGCCGATACGATGCGTGTTTC
>JAVBNP010000259.1:0-20040 GCA_031551455.1 Bacteroidales bacterium
GGTAGTGTGGTTGAGACCGAATTCCGCTTTATAAGCATTTTCCGTCATGGTAAGATTATTCGGCTGTTCGGCGCGTTTGTTGTCGAAACTTGCCGAAAACAAGAAGCCGAGCTTATCCGTCAATTTATGCTCGTTTTTTACCACGATGGAATTGACGTAATCTTGATTATGAAGTTTTTCCCGTTCGTCGAGCGTGATGCCGCCCGCCCAACCGATACGCGACGTTTCGTAGCTGAACGACGACATCCCGATGCTCCATCCTTCGTATTGTCCCGTTGCCGTAAGAAAGAAACTCGGATACATTCGTTGCGGCATGGTGCTTTTGGCCCGGGCCATTTGGTTGAAGGCATTATTTTCGTCGTAAGTGACTCCGCCGACTTTATAGGCGTTCCATCCTTGACGTTGCATTCCCGTGAAGGAAAACGTAATGCTTTTATCCGTATCCCACACTTTTCCCAGAACGGCATTCACGGCGTATTCTTCCGGCGCACCGGCGGTGATACTTACTTCGTTGTCGTACGCCTTGCGGGTAATCATGTTGACACCGGCTACAAGACTTTCCGCACCGTAAAGTACCGATCCGGGACCGACGATGATTTCGATACGTTCCAAATTGCTTAAATTAATGGGACTGTTCAAAATGTCGGGTTCGGACATTTGGTTGATGCGATGTCCGTTGAGCATGAAACTGATTTTTTCGTTATCGTTCGGAGCGATGCCGCGCACTTGAGCAACATATTGAACGTCTTTCATGAAAACACCGAAACCGGGTATGTTGATCAACACTTCACGTAAACTTCGATAGCCTCGGTGTTTAATATCGTCGCGTGTCACCACGTGCATTACGTTCGGCGCTTCCTCTTTCGATTCTTCGGCCCGCGAAGAGGTGCTTACCATCTCATACAATTCTTCGACGGATACGCCGACGATTTCCGACAATCGGATGACATCCTCGAGCGGTAAACCGTACAGCTCTTCGGTTGTTAATTTCAGCACATCGGCCTTCGTCATTTCCGAAACGGATTTCGGCTGCGCGAAGGTCCCGATCGGGATCAAAACGATGGCCGCTGTTATGATAAAATATTGAAATACTTTCATTTTTGACTTTATCTGATATGTTTGCGGAAATTTATATTTTATTTCGGTATACCACCGTCGTCAACCGATTCCAACTCCGGTGTTTTTCGTATTGACCCCGAATCATAGGTGATCCCCAAGTTGAGTAATGCTTTACTTACCGTTAAATTTTTGTCGGTTAATTGTTTGGGATTTATTTCGAATTGAAATCTTCCGTTTTGTTGGATGATATTGATGTCCGCTCCTTGTTTCATCATTCCGCCTTTTTCGGAAATAATAACGGTCGGTTTTCCGGCAAGATGTTTTCGGGCAGACTCCAACAAATAACTTTGTTGCGCGGGAATATACAGCATATTGCATTTTTCGATTCCCGAAATATTGGCGGCTTGGGATATCCGGATATTTTGGTTGCCGGATTGTTTTCCTTTCACGTTTTGCAGCAGCTCCGGGAATATGGTCGAATTACCCAATACCGTGATGACAAAATCGCCTTGGCGATAACCGGTCGGCCATTCTATGTTTTTCGTAAAGTTATAAACAAACAACGATTTAAATCGCTCGTTTTGAGAAAAAGCCGAGACGGCGGTAAAACATAAAAGTAACCATATAGCATAAATGTTTTTCATGTGAATGTAATTTGATTTTCAGCGGTCATTCGCATACAATTCCGATGTACCATATTTGCATATGCGCATTTCATTCGTATACTTTTTTCTTGTATTCAACCGATTCGAAAGCAACGGATTATCGTGTTTTTTCTCTCGGCATACTTGTTTGCATGCAATTTTTGTTTCTATAATTTTTCTTCGCGCAAAGCTAAGCGTTTTTAATGATTTTTGAAATCGATATGCACGGAATGTTTAAAATATCGCATGTTTGTGACGGTTCGATCTCGGATATGTAACAATGATTGTTTTGAAAGGTTTGCGGTCGCGAATGCATTTTTATGAAAATAAATCTCCGAAAAAACAATCTTTTTATTTTCTTTGTACATTCGTTTAATTTGCGAACATGTGGGGCTTTCCGTTTTACGGAGATCGGATAACGACAAAGTCAAAGCAAGTTCGTAAAAAATAATTTGTTTGCAAATGGGATGCACGTGCGGCAAAATTCAAAAGCCGATATGATGTATTTCGTGCAATCTTAAAAAATCAAAAATCGTTTACATGAAATTAGATGTATTGTTGGGGCTCCAATGGGGCGACGAAGGAAAAGGTAAAGTGGTTGATTTTTTGACGCCGCATTATGATGTAATCGCACGCTTTCAAGGAGGTCCCAATGCCGGACATTCGTTGGCATTCAACGGGATCAAACATGTGTTGCATACCATTCCTTCGGGTATTTTCCGTTCCGACAAGATCAACATCATCGGCAACGGCGTGGTGATTGATCCGATCACGTTCCGAAAAGAGATTGAATCATTGAGGTCGAGAAATACCGATTTGAGGAATCTGTATATATCACGTAAAGCGCATTTGATTCTTCCGACCCATCGTTTGCTCGATGCCGCTTCGGAAGCTGCCAAAGGTGTTTCCAAAATCGGTTCGACGCTTAAAGGTATCGGTCCCGCTTACATGGATAAAACGGGACGCAACGGTTTGCGCGTGGGTGACATTTTTACGCCCGATTTCGAAACACGTTACAATAGTTTAAGAGACAAACATCTGAATTTGTTAAAACAATACGATTATCCGATCGAATACCGACAAGAAGAAAAAGAATGGTTCGAAGCCGTTGCCGTGCTGAAAACGTTTACGGTAATCGACAGCGAATAGGTCGTTAATCGATATTTGTCGGAAAACAAAAGCGTTTTGGCCGAAGGAGCGCAAGGTACCATGCTCGATATCAATTTCGGATCGTATCCGTTCGTGACATCTTCCGATACTATTTGTGCCGGGGCTTGTACCGGATTGGGTGTGGCTCCGTCGCGCATCGGGAAAGTATCCGGAATCGTGAAAGCATACTGTACACGCGTCGGAAGCGGACCGTTTCCGACCGAGTTGCTCGATGAAACGGGTGAAGAATTGCGTAAAAAAGGTAATGAATTCGGTTCCACCACGGGCCGTCCCCGTCGTTGCGGATGGCTGGATCTTCCCGCATTGAAATATTCGATCATGATTAACGGAGTAACCGATCTTATCATGACCAAAGCCGATGTGTTGTCCGGATTCGAGACCATCAAAGTATGCGTCGGTTACAAAGTTGACGGCAAGCCGATCGATCATATTCCTTTCGATGTCAATGCGCCGATTGAACCGGTGTATAAAGAAATGAAAGGCTGGGCGGACGATATCACCGACAATGCTTCGTTTGATAGTTTGCCGGCCGCGTTGAAAGACTATGTTTCGTTTATCGAAAAGGAAACAGGTATTCCGTTCCGTATCATTTCGGTAAGTCCCGATCGCGATAAAACCATATTGAAGTAATATTTTTGATTTTCGATTGTTGATTTTTGATTGTCAATCGAAAATCAAAAATCAAAAATAATCTGTCATGTTCGCTCCCGATACGTATAAAAAGCGTCGCGACGAGTTACGAAAAATGCTGCGCGGCGGAATTATCCTTTTTCCCGGAAATACGGAAATCCCTTTTAATTATCCCGCCAACCCATACGCCTTTCGTCAAGACAGTACGTTTTTGTATTATTTCGGATTGCAAGAACCGGATTTGGCCGGTGTGATGGATCTCGACGACGGTTCGGAGTGTTTGTTCGGCAACGATTCAACGATGGATGACATCATTTGGACGGGTCGACAACCGTCAATGAGTGAAAAAGCGGCATCAGCGTCGGTTACGAAAACGCAACCTTACGCGGCATTAACCGATGTCGTTCGAGAAGCGAAACGTCGGGGACGTCTTGTTCATTATCTTCCGCCGTATCGCGCCGAAACGAAAATCCTGTTGTTCGATCTTTTGGGAATTCGACCCGAAGAACAAAAAAACAAAGCATCCGTCGAGTTGATTCGGGCGGTGGTAAAAATGCGTTCTACCAAGGAAGCGCAAGAAGTGGAACAAATCGAACAAGCCGGCGAAACCGCATATAAAATGCATACATACATCATGAAGCATGTACGTGCGGGGATGATTGAGCGGGAACTTTCGGGCGCCGGCGAAGGCATTGCTTTGATGAACGGCGGGCCGGTGAGTTTTCCCGTTATCTTGAGCATCAACGGACAAACGTTGCACAACCATTATCATGGTAATACGATGCAAAACGGAGATTTGTTGCTGACCGATGCCGGCGCCGAAAATGACATGAACTATGTGAGCGACATTACCCGAACCATACCCGTGAGCGGTAAATTCGACGATCGACAAAAAGATATCTATAATATTGTTTTGCAAGCCAATCTCAAAACGATTGAATTGAGTCGTCCCGGTGTTTTATACCGCGACGTACATTTGGCGGCGGCACGGGTAATTGCCGAGGGCTTGAAAAGCATCGGAATTATGAAAGGTGATATTGACGATGCCGTGGCGCGGGGAGCACATGCTCTTTTCTTTCCGCACGGTTTGGGCCATGCGATGGGACTCGATGTTCATGATATGGAGGGATTGGGAGAAAATTACGTCGGTTATGATGCTTCCGTTTCGCGCAGCGAACAATTCGGTCTTTCATCATTGCGTTTTGCACGGAATCTCGAGCCCGGGTTTGTCGTAACCGATGAGCCGGGCATTTATTTCATCCCCGATTTGATCGATCAATGGGAAACCGAAAAAAAATTCGTTGATTTCATTTGTTACGATCGGTTGAAATCGTATCGGCAATTCGGCGGAATACGTATTGAAGACGACATTTTGATCACCGAGACCGGTTGTCGCGTGCTTGGGCCGCCGATTCCGAAAACCGTTGAAGAAATAGAAGCCGAACGGATGGTATAAAAGCGGAAATGCAACCGGCCTGCTTTTTGATGTCCGTTGATCGTGAATATCATGTATGTTAATTTACATGCGATTGTCACGTGAACGAACGACAATCATAAAGGGAATGAAAAGTTGATGATTATGTTAAAAAAATACGGCATCGCGGCATTTTTATGCTTTATTTCGTTTTCGTCTTTCGGACAAGGCGTTAAATTGGGCGTGTTTTTCGATCCGACGATTACATGGCTCAAGTCGGACGTAAGTGATGTTCATCGTGCAAAAGCACGCATGGGATTTGATTTCGGATTGATGGTCGATTATTATTTTGCGCCCAACTATGCCTTTTCCACGGGACTTTCGCTTTTTAATGTGGGCGGTACGTTACGTTACGACAACGGAATTACGTTGCATACGAGGGACGGAAATGAGGAAATTCCGTCGGGAGGAACCGTGAAATACAAGGTTCAATACATCAAATTGCCGATAGCGCTCAAATTAAAGACACATCGGATAGGGCGTTTTGTTTATTATGCCAATTTGGGTTTTGATCCTATGGTAAAAGTATCGGCCAAAGCGAATTACGGAGACGAAAAAAACATTGGGGCGGGCGATGAAATAAAAACTTTTAACATAGGATTCCACATCGGCGGAGGCGTCGAATATTCCTTGGGACAAGAGGCGTCGCTTATGTTCGGATTGACCTATATGAACCTGTTTGCCGATATGACTTCTCCTTCACACGATAAAATTTCCGCCAATAATTTAATTTTCCGTATCGGAGTGAATTTTTAACCAAAGCAGATACATGATAAAAACTCCCGATATAACCGCCTGTCTGTTTGATTTTGACGGTGTAATTGCCGATACCGAAAGTGGTCGTTACGAGGCTTATTGCGATATTTTCGAAGAATACGGTTACGACATGCGCGGCAGGTGTTCCATGTTCGATTTGGCGGGACTCACCGGCGATGGTTTTATGAGTAAGTTTTTTCCCGAAATACCTCGCGAACAAGTCAAGGAAATCGTGCGCAAACGTCAAAATCATTATATGGAGCATCTCGACAGGTTTTGCAAACCTTATCCCGGGATGCGGCAAACCATTATCGACCTCAAGCAAAAGGGATTTTATATGGCGCTTACCACGGCCAATGCTACGGATGCGGCAAAACAATTGCTTGAAACGGTCGGGGTATTGGAATATTTCGATGCCGTGTGCGGTCGCGAAATTTGCGAGGATCCCGTCACGAAAGTGAAGGATTACAGTCGGGTGCCCCGACAAATCGGTAAAACAATCGAAGAATGCATTGTCGTGGAAGATTCACCCGTAGGGGTTGCCGGAGCCAAGCGATCGGGGTTTTATTGCATTGCTTTTGAACATTTCGAGAATCCCGTGCTGACGGAACAAGCGGATGTTATCGTTCACGATTACAATGATCTGAGAAAACTGTTCGATTTGCCGCCGATAAATCTTTCTTAAACTCGGATGATGAATGTGACACAAGAAATAAAAAAATTGTTCAAATCGAGTGATGCATGGATGCAATTGTTGATGATCAATGTTGCCGTTTTTTTATTGTACCACATTGTTCATTTGTTTTATTTCCTTTTTGCCGCCGAGGATAAATTTACGCTTTATTATTGGTTGGCCGTACCTACCGACATGACGCGGCCTTGGACGTTAATCACCTACATGTTTTTCCATAAAGATTTTCTTCATTTGGCATTCAACATGTTGTGGCTGGTGTGGTTCGGTAGGATTTTTCGCATTTATTTCGACAATCGGCAACTGGCTAATGTCTATTTATTTGGCGGTTTGGCCGGTGGGCTGTTGTATATATTTTCGTACAATGTTTTCCCCGTTTTTTCCGAAGCAAAACATTTTTCGACCATGTGCGGCGCATCGGCCGGAGTACTTGCCGTTGTTTTTGCCATATCGTGCTACGTGCCGAAATATACGCTCCAACTGTTCCTTTTCGGCCGGGTTCAATTGATTTACATTGCATTGGTTACGTTGGCGCTCGATATCATTTCCATTTCCGTGAGCGATAATGCCGGCGGACATATTGCACATTTGGGCGGTGCGTTTTTCGGGTATCTGTTTGCCGTCAACATGCGGAAAAGGAAAGATATTACGGCTTGGTTTAGCCGCCTGTGCAAATCGGTTGTCGGTATGTTCAAACGAAAACCGAAAATGAGGGTTGCTTATAAAAAACCGTTGACCGACGATCGCGAATACAATCGTCAAAAAAATGAAAACCAAGACGAAATCGACCGTATTTTGGATAAAATTTCCAAAGGCGGATATGACAGCCTAACCAAAAAGGAAAAAGAAACCCTGTTTAGTCAAAAAAAGTAAAACGTGAGCGCCGGACAAACAAGATTCCGAAAAAATCGATCGGGTAAACTCTTTCGAGCCGTAATGATCATTTTGAATATCATTGTTGCCGTAGGTTTATTGTTGGCGTATTTGTGCAGTTTTGTCAATCCGAAAGTTGTTTGGTGGATCGGTTTTTTCGGATTGGCTTACATGTATCTTTTGGTTGCCAATCTGTGTTTTGTTCTTTATTGGTTGATTTCGGGCAAAAAGAAATTTGCGCTGCTTTCACTGATCATCATATTGATCGGGTGGAACATGATTTGGAAAAACATTCAACCTTTTGCGAAAAAACTTCCGGAAGCAAGAGCCGGTGAAGGATTGAAAGTACTGTCCTTTAACGTACACATGTTCAGCCAAAGAGATTCCGAACAACCGGACGGAACAAACTTGAATATCTTTGATTTCTTTCGCAAAAGCGGCGCCGACATTATTTGTATGCAGGAGTTTATGTCGACCAAATGGGTTGACGATTTGAACGAAAAGGTGATTCGAAAACAATTCGCTCAAGCGCCTTATTGTTATATCGAACAAACGATCGGCGCCGTCGGAATAGCCACATTCAGTAAATACCCGATCATTCGAAAACAGTTAATTTATTCGGATAATTCCACCAATGCGTGCATATTTTGCGATTTGGTGATCGGTTCCGACACGATTCGCGTTTATAACATGCATTTGAAATCGGTCGGATTGAATATGGAAGAGCGGGCACTGCTCGACAACGTGGTTAAAACGGAATATAACGATTCCGATGTCAGTACGCTAAAGGCTATTATTCGTCAAATGGCTGCTTCTTCGGTTCGTCGGGCACGCCAAGTTAAAACGGTTTCCGAACACATTGCCGAATCGCCTTATCCCGTGATTATTTGCGGCGACTTTAACGATCCTCCCGCATCGTATTCCTATCGGAAAATACGCGGCGGCCGAAAAGACGCTTTCGTTGAATCGGGTTGCGGTCGCAGCACGACATACAATATCGGTCGCATATCGTCGCAACGAATCGATTACATCATGTATTCACCCGTTTTCGAAGCCTATGATTACGCAAGTCCCCGCGTGCAACTTTCCGATCATTACCCGGTGGTTTGTCGCTTAATAAAGAAGAAATAGTAGGTTTTAAGCGATCTTATTGTAATTATTTATAACATAAAATTTGAAGCACCTTATCCCTAAGAAGGCCCTCGGGCAACATTTTCTGAACGATAAAAATATTGCCGAAAAGATTGTATCCTCGCTCAAAGCCGACGGCATCGGACATGTGATTGAAGTAGGTCCGGGTATGGGAGCGCTTACTCCGTTCCTCTTGCGCGAACAACGTTTCGATACCCGTTTCGTGGAAGTTGATCGCGATGCGGCAGCTTATTTGGAAACTCGATTTCCCGAGATAAAAGGAAAATTGATAACGGCCGACTTTTTACGCCATCCTTTAACCGATTATTTCGGCGACGAAGAACCGATCGCCGTTATCGGTAATTTTCCGTACAATATTTCCACGCAAATCTTTTTCAAAATACTCGATCACCGTTCGCTGGTGAAGGAAGTTGTCGGGATGTTGCAAAAAGAAGTAGCCGAACGCATTGCCGCTCCGCCGGGATCCAAAACGTACGGCATTACCGGCGTGTTGCTGCAAGCATATTATAACATTGAATATTTGTTTACCGTTCACGAAAACGTGTTTACTCCGCCGCCGAAGGTCAAATCGGGTGTTGTTCGCCTTACCCGTAACACGGTGAAATCGCTGCCGTGCGATGAAACCTTGTTTGTTCGAGTAGTGAAAACGGCATTCAATCAACGGCGCAAGATGCTCGGCAATTCGTTGAAAAGCCTTTTGCCGTCCCCACGGACGGATAATCCGATGTTGACCAAACGTCCCGAACAACTCGGCGTTCCGGAGTTTATCGAGTTGACGCACTATGTCGAAGAAGAAAATAAAAAGAGTCAATTGTCCGATTGACATGTTGTTATCTTTGTGTGTCATGATTTTATTCCGATTCCCATGAAAACGAGCGATTCCGATCAATGGGTCATTGTTGTGGCGGGCGGCTCGGGTTCCCGAATGCAATCCGAAGTGCCGAAACAGTTTATCGAATTGTGCAGTAAGCCGATACTGATGCATTCCGTTGCGGCATTTGCCGATTACGACAAAGATATTCAAATCGTGGTGGTGTTGCCTTCGGCACAAATCGATCGTTGGCGGGAATTGTGTCGGCGGTATGATTTTACGGTGTCGCATCAGATAACGGAAGGCGGAGATAATCGATTTCGATCGGTAAGAAACGGTCTTTCAATGATTTCCGACGAAGGATTGGTTGCCGTTCACGATGGGGTTCGCCCTTTGGTGAGCCGGCAAACAATCTCTTCCTGTTTCCGGGAAGCCGAACGTTACGGAAATGCCGTTCCGACCGTGCGGATGATCGATGCCGGTCGCGAAGTTTCGGAAACGGGAAGTCACCCGGTCGACCGATTGAAACTACGTCTGATACAAACGCCGCAAGTTTTCGACATAAAACTGCTCAAGGCGGCATACGATTGCGACTATTCACCCGACTTTACCGACGACGCTTCCGTATTTGAACGAGCGGGACACGTTATTCGGTTGACGGAAGGCAATCCGGAGAATATCAAAATTACCACGCAACACGATTTGGTGATTGCCCGAGCCCTTCGGGAAACCGCCGAAAAATAAAAGAGATCGTCTTTTCGGACGATCTCTTTTTTTGAATCCGGAAAAATATGCGTGAAGTGTCGTTTTAGCGGAAACTTTCTTTGTCGCCGAACATCTTGAATTTTACTACGTCGGGACAAGGGATGGCGCCTTTTCGATTCGATTTTCCTCCTTCGTTAAAAGAGATGGAAAGCGTTACTTCGTGCGAACCTCCCGTTGCGGGACCCAGTTTGGATACCGTAAAATCGTAACTGTATCCGATGGCGATATTGTTAAATGCAACGCCCACCGTGAAAATCAATGCATCGTACGAAGGATATTCGGAAGCCGGTAAACCCCGCCACGCAAAGCCGAGAAGTAACGGCGCGCGATACCAGTTGGCGCCGACGTCGATTTGTCGATAATCCGCCGCCATTTTAAACAGATAATTGACGGAAATAACTTCGGGTACTTTGCCTACCCGGTTTGCCATCGGAAAATTAATACCGCCGAACTGCGACCATTGCATCGGGGTGCGGGCATCCAATCGGGCAAACGAGGTGTTGGGTCGGAGTAAATGATCCACGGCAAGCCCTAACCACAATTGACGATTGTATACCACCACCGACGACCCCGCATCGTAATAATAGTAAGGAGGAGTGGCTGTTTCGATGGTCGAGGGGTCGATACCGCCATCCCATATCTGATCGGGAAAGACGGCTTTCGAAAACTGTAAAGAACGTTGAACAAACGAAAAGGAAATACCCGGACGAATACGCCAATCGTCATTGACATTGAAACGATACGAATATAGCCCCGTTATACTCGTGGTGCCCAATCGGGCCGAACCGGCCACGTCGCGCATCACCACCAACCCTAAACCGCTGTTGATGGAATAGAAGTTATTGTCGATGGCAAAAGAGTACGTAACATACGATCCCGGTAACTTGGCCCATTGGTCACGAAAGCTCACGAAAGCGCGCGAACCCAATGAGTTGCCGGCAAAAGAAGGCGCGATGAGCAAAGGACTGGCATAATACTGCGAAAACTGAGGGTTTTCGCCGCGTGCCGGTCGTAAACACCCTATCGTGATTAACGCAATAACAAATGTGCTTCTAAAAAATCGACTCATTTTAAGACCTTGTTCTACTATTCTTATTTACGAATGAGAATACGTTTAAGTTACAATAATGAAACCATTATCGCAACAAAAGCACATCGCCCATTTTCGAGAAGGATTGTCCGGTTTCGAATACTCCTTCTATTTTATAAATGTACACACCCTCGTCGCACAAACGATCTTTGAAGTATCCGTTCCAACCTCTCGTCGGATCGGTTGTTTCGAAGATGATTTGTCCCCAACGATTGAATACCGCAAAATAATATTTACGTGTCGGACTCAATACCGGCGGATAGAACAGATAATTCTTGTATCCGTGTCCGGTAATTTTATCGTCCGGTTTACCGTCGGCAGCCGGTTTGAACGCATTCGGAAGAATGATGTCTCCGGCATTTTCCAAATCGACGGCGCCGGCGATTGTTTTTGTGTCGACACATTGCGGATTGGTATACGTGCCCGTCGTTAACGAAATATCAAAAGATCCGGCTTTATAGTATACGTGCGACGGACTTTCGACCGTATCCGCGGGCGAACCGTCGCCCCAATCCCATCGGTACCAAACATTATAGTTCTGCCCCCCTGAAGTCTCGTGCGATGTATAGTTATATGCACGAAGCGTTTGTCCTACCCACAGGAAATCCGGTTTAACTTCGAATGCCGAACGAGGTTGAGGATGTACCACCACTTGACGCGTGGTGCTTACCGGATAGGTGCCGTCACCCGTTACCGTGAGCGTTACCGTATATGTTCCGGCATCTTGGAAGGTATGCACCGGATTCTTGTCGCTGGAAGTTGCTCCGTCGCCGAATGACCATTGGTAATACTTGCCGTACAGCGAAGTATTTTCAAATGTTACCTTGTAGGGCATACAGGCGGGCGGAACGGCTTTGAATCCGGCTTCGGGAGTGGGAGGCACGATGCTTACCGTTTCCGTGTGAGAATCGGCGCAATTGCCCGTCAAATTGATCACGCGTTGCGTGATATTGAATTGTCCCCAACCCGGAGGATCCGGAATGGTTAACGGAAGCGGATCGGGAAGCGCCCAGAAATTATTAACCGTACCCGTACCTTGTTCGGTCCAACTCCAAACATACGAAAGATGATTTCTGTCCGGAAGCGGGATCAAATTGTTCAATTGAATAGGCGGAGCGGGGTAAATGGCATAAGTCGGATTGGCCGTGAATCCCGCAACGGGAGTACCGTATACCGAAATGGTTTCGGTTTTGCTGCTGGTACAATTATTCCCCGACGTAACGGTTAACGTCACCGGATAGGTTTTGGTTTGGTACATGCTCGAATTATCGAACACATGGGTCGGATTCATGTCCGTGGACGGATACGGATCGCCGAAATCCCATACCAACGTACTGTATCCGCGCGAACCGTTCGTGAAATTAACCGTCAACGGAGCGCAACCTTCTTTATAATCCACACGGAAGTCGGCGTTTACGTACGGATATATGGTGATGTCGGTCGTGAAATCGGCCGTACAACCCCACTCGTTTTTAGCCGTCATGATAGGTTTTGCCGTTGCGCTGAGTCCGTCCAAGTTGATATAGGTATGCGGCGGTTTGATCGACGCGTCGTAAACGGTTTGAGCCGTGCCGTCTCCAAAATTGAAAATATACTGCATGTTTGCCGGGTTACCCGTGGAAGTATTGGTGAACGTAACCAACAACGGTTGACAACCTTGATTCGGATTAACCGTGAATCCCGCATTCGGTTTGGGGTAAATCTGCGTGATGCGTTTTGCCACATCCTTGCACCAATTGTTGGAAACGGTCAATTCTATTTCCACGTCGTATATCAAATCGTGGGTCGGATTCACGAAATTGGGCGCCGGCATGGGACCGGTGTATGCACCCGCGTAATCATTGATGTCCGGGTTGCCGGCAATGTTCACGGTCGTATATTTCCAAGTGTAATTTCTGATGGACCCTACCGACTGGCTGACCAACTGCATTTTTGCCGGCGAACACGCAAACGGTTCGTAATCGAATGCGGCCGTCACTTGCGGATTAACCGTAATCGGTTGATTCACCGTTTTTTCGCAGAAGAATCGGTTGTATGCGGTCATCGTCACGTTTCGGTAATATTGTCCTCCCGATATATTGATGAATTGATGGAATATCGGAGCCGTTGTGGCCACCGTATCAATGGTGCCGTCGTCGAAATTCCAAACATACCTGACGCTCGGATCCGGATTGGCGGACATGTTTACAAACTCAACCGATGCCGGCGGACAAACGCTGAAACCCGGCAGATTGGGAACATCCATGGCCGCATCCGGTACGGGATGTACGCTGACAACTCGTTCTTTGCTGTCGAAACAAGCTCCGTTATCTACCTGCAACCATACGTGATATTCCGTTTCGTTGATCGGATCGGTACTCGTGAAGGTATGCGTGGCGTATTGTCCCGTAACGCCGTAATACGGGTTAGCGGGATTATTCGAAATCGCTTGGCCGTTGTGCGATCCGTCGTCCATATCGGTAGTAGCCGGGACATTCCAATACCAGCGATAATTGTATGCATTTTGCGAAACGCTGGTGAACAACAGATTGAGCGGCGAACAACCGACGCTGTCCGAAACAAAGTCGGCGATGACTCCGGGATATATGGTTAACAATCGCGACGAGTCGTTACGACAATACGTCTTGCTGACGGAATCGATATTGGCCGTGCTGATACCGGTTAACACCAACGTACGTACGTCCGGAGCCGGCGTGAAGTTATCATATACATGGGATACGACAACTCCTCGGGGAGCCGGTTCGACCGGAGCGGAAGATACACCCCAATCCCACGTATAATTGACGGGTTCCACCGGCGAGGTATTGGTTGCGAGAATGGTAAATTCGGCACAACCGCCCTTGGTCGGCAAATTGGTGCGAGCGTCGCGTATATCCATGCTCAAGCTCGGTAACGGATGAACGATTAGGTCCATCGGCGTTTTATCGCTCTCGCAATTATTGTTGGCTGTTTGCGTTACAAAATAATGGTACGTACCTGCCGTTGTTTGTTGTACCCTGTACGTATTGCCGTTGTACACCGGGTTGGTCGGCGAAATTGCAGGATCATACCAACTGATAAAGCCTCCGTCCACATGCATTTCGTACAAGTTTTGGCCTTGCGGCTTTTTACAATAGGCCATCGGTGTATTGGTTACCGGCGGAGCGGGCGTTTTGCTTAATGTCATATGGGCCGTCGCCGAATCGCTCGGACAACCGTATTCGTTGATTTGACGGACATAATATGTCATAACCGCTTGTTCGAGCGTTCCCGCATACGGAATCGGATTCGGTACCGAATTGGGATATTGCGTGGTGTTCTTCATATCCACCACCGTTTGATTATTGCTGTTAACTCCGATGGGCACCGATACACCCGCATCATCTCTTCTCCATCGGATGTCGTAAGGCACACCGCCTCCCGTCGATCCGGTGTTACTGACCTCCATGTTCCATGTTGTTGCCGCCGAACAATAATTTTTGTCCAAGAACAGCGGAACACCCGGCTTGGGATATACCGTAATGAGAACATCATCGGTCTTGCCCATACAAGTGCCGTCCGCAACCCACAAGGTCATGTTAACGGTGGAATACGGCTTCACCAATGGGCGGAGCGTATCCGCTTTACCCACGATATAGGCCCCTCCGGGTCGCCAGTCGATCTTGTAATCGGAAGCAGGGTTGTAATTTCGGATAACCCCGTGCAAACGAACCGTATCGCCACTGCAAATCGCGGTATCTCTTCCGGCATATACTTCGGGTGCGGAGATAACCTTAATGGTTTTCTTGGCCGGTGGAGCATAACATCCAAAACTGTTGCGTTCCCGTACCGAGATGTAACCATTCCAATTCAAGGCCGGTGTCGGATATTGATACACTTGATAATAAACGGAATCGGCTTTACCGCCGGAACCGATGACAACCTTCGGTGATCCCGCAGCCGGCGTTCCGACGCCGTCCTCCCAGAAATAGAATGAACTTGCTTTCTGATCCTTTACCTTATACAGTGCGGTCATTCCGTCATAAATACAGTCGTTGTCGGGATTGTCGATTTCGGTTATCGGCAACGGATTGATGGTGATGTACATTTTGGATGCCGACAAACTCGGACAGCCGTTTAATCGAGCATTCACTTCAACGGTCATTTTATGCTCTTGAACACCCCACAATGGGTTTGTATTGATGGGGAAGGTTCTGGTCGTGTCCGACGTAAACGGCGGAATGCTTCCGTTTTGGTCCGTGGTCACCACATTCGGATTGAGACCCGATTCGGCAAACCATCCGTTGACAACCCGCCATGTATACGTTGTATCACCTGATGCAACTGCCGCCGGGTTGGTGGTAAACGCGGTCGGATTGATGGTTTCGCCCGCACATGCCATGGCGTCCTTAACAATTACTTGCGGAACGGGACGTACGGTCATGTTAAATACATTATCGATACTCCGACAACCGTTTACTTCGGCATAAACCGTGAAGGTGGAAGTGATGGGCGAAAGCATGCCGACGGAGCTGTTAACGGTACGGAAACTCGGTATGGCATAAGTACCGTCGGTGTTGGCAAGTCCGACATTTTGTCCCGAACGCGCCCATCGATAAGTAATGGAGGCGGAAGGTTTAGCGGCGGACATTGCCGGGCTGCTGAAATTAATGATCGGCGTATTAACGTCGTGACAATAGAATTGATTGGCCGTCGGCGCTATATCCGGTGTCGGCTTCACAATTACCGTGAAATCTTTTGCCGGGCCGTTACATCCGTTCGCTTCGGCTCTGAACGTAAACGTTCCGTCCACGTTTCGGTAATATCCGTTAGCGGCGGCAATGAATGCCGGAACGCTTCCGGTTCCGATTCCGCTTGCGGGCAAAACACCCGGTACCGCAATGCTGTCCATATCCGCCGGTGTGATGGTCCATGCGATATTGGCATTAGCCGGGCTGGTGACCGGATAAGGAACGGTTACCGTTTCGCCCGGACAAACCGATACAACTCCGGTTCCGACGGAAGTGATTACGGGGGTCGGACGTACCGAGATCGTGAAATATTGCGACGTTAACGACGGACAATTATTCGCCGATACGGCGTCGACTTTGATTTGCGTGTTGCGGACCGCCCCTGAAGTATTCTGCATGGCCGAAGCCGTTCCCGGGAAATTTCCGGTTGCGGGATATGTCAAAGCGGCGTCAATGTAATTCGTCCCCGTCAAGGTCCACGTAAACACGGTTCCGGGTAATGGAACGTTGCCTTGTTGGTTGGTGGTGAACACTCTCGGAGCAACCGGCGTTTCCGGACAAACCGTTTCTCCGACAATCGGGGCGATTACCGGTGTCGGATTCACCGTAAGGGTGAACGACATGTCGGGACCTTTACAATTGTTGAAGCTCGTTGCATTGACCGTTACGTGACTTACGTTCGCAGCGGTGCCGGTATTGGCGACTGCCGTGAACGAGAAGATTTCGGTAACGCCCGAACTGCTCAATCCCGTATTCGTATTGTCGTTGTTCCAATTGAGTTGCTGTACGGAAGCCAAATCGGTGGCAAACGTGTATCCGACAACGGTATTGCCGGGGCATACGGTTTGTCCCGTTACCTGCGTGACAACGGGTTTCGGATAAGCGGTCAATACAAAAGTTTCCGGAGTGCTGTAACAACCGTTCAATTCCGCCGTAACGCTGACATTAGCCACAAGCGATGCTCCGGTTTGGTTGTTCGGAACATCCAAATTCGTGATGTTGCCCGTCCCTGCCGCGGCAAGGAAAACTTGCGGCGTTCCCGACGGATCAACGTACGTAACGTTCCCCGAATTGGTCCAAGTGTACGTCGGAGCATTCGCAAATGTTCGGGTAAGTTCGAAGGTGATATCCTTGAATTTTTTATTCGGCGGAGATATGGCGGGACATGAATCTTGACGTGCGATCGGTTTCAAAATCGGACGCGGTTTTACGACAACGGTAAACGTCTTTTCCGAAGCGCATCCCGCGGCATTGGCCTTAACCGTGACATCGCCGCCGATACTGACGGAACTGTTGTTATTGTCGAAGGTGGTAAACGTACCCATATTTCTCGTATCGCCCGCATTGATTGCGGTGCCGGCAGATTGTGTTCCGAAATTCAATCCGATCGCCGGGCCGGTATATGCCCAAGTAAAGGCCGTATTCGGCAAATTGCTGCTGAAGGACGGCGACGCCGGACTTGAGGTGGGCGTGATGGACAGGCGGGAACAATATTCCACGGAAGCGCCGTCCGTTAACGTGATTTCCGGACGCGGATTCACGGTGATGTTGAAATTCGTCGTATTGGTACACGAATTCACCGTTGCCGTCAAAACGATGGTGGTCGTATTTTGGGCCGTCCCGGTCATGGGAGTTGCGGGTTTCAAATACGTGACGTACGGATCGGTCGACGTACTTGCGTTTCCATTTTGGAATCCGGTGGCGGGGTTACTGCTGGTCCATGTGTAATTGACGGTTCCCGTAAGGCCGGGAGTCAACGACAATTTTACCGAATCGCCCGGACATTTGGTTTGGTTGCCGATCGGAGTAATTTGCGGTTGTGGTTTCACCTTGATGTCGAATTCCATGGCGGGTCCTTTGCAACCGTCGAGTGTTGCCCATACCTGCACGGCATACGTTCGTAAGCTCGAACCGGTATTGGCCGGAGCATTTACGGCCGGGAAATTTCCCGTACCCGAAGTAGCATATCCGGAAGGTAAGTCGGGTGCGCTCCAATTATAGGTTGACGTTCCGGAGGCCGCATCGCTTCCGAACGCGGGCACATTCAGTGCGTCGCCCGGACAATATTCGTTCAATGTTATTGGGTTGACATTCGGTATTTGTTTGAAGGTAACATTGACATACGCGGGAATGGGCGGACACGAACCGCTGCGGATGGTCCAACGGAACGTATATGTTCCCGGCGTACTCACCGTCACCGAAGTATTGTTCTTGGTGGTATCGTTGTTGGTAAAGGCAACCGTTGCCGAAGCATTCGGTTTCGAAGTTACCGCCCATCCGCCGGTTTCCAAATTGGCCGCATTAGGCAGGTTGGCAACAAGCGGGATGGTTAAACCGCAAATGGAAGTCGGATTTGAGGGTGAGGTAATTACCGATGCTTGCGGATTGGTTCCGAACACCAATACCATGCTTGCCGTGGAAGGAGAACAATATGGTGTTGTCGTATTCACCGACCAAGTTAAGGTGAAACTGCTCGGCCTTGTCGGAGGCGTGAATACGGCATGGGGGTCGTTTACGTTCGAGAAATAAGAAGCATTTCCCGGAACGGTCGACCATGTTCCGACAGCGCCCGTCGAAGATACATCATGCGCCTTCAACGTGAAATTCAAATCGGTACATCCCGGTTGGCCCGGGTCGATAATTGCCGGAGCGGGATAAGCGTGTGCCGTAATGGTGTGCATGCCGCTGACGGTTCCCGTGCCCGTTACCGGACAAGTAACGCCGTTGGTGGTTTGGGTGACCGTGCGTATTCGAATATTCGTTGTTGCCGTTCCCAATGCGGGAGGTTGTTTGATATCCGATTGGGCGATGGTCAAGTTGCCGCCCGTGTTGATGGTTTGCGGGGATATGGCGGGTTGATATGCCCCCGAGGCATCGGTTTCGTACAGTACATCGAAAGGGCTGCCTGCTTCGCCCGTTAACACAAAGCTCGGACGAGCTCCGGCCGGCGGGGTGATGGTGGTTCCCATATCTTGGCAAATATCTTGTAATCCGCCCAAGGTAGCCGTCGGGGGTGTCAACACCCGAATGTTGACGATCGGATCGGTTATCGAGCCGGTACAACCGCCCACGGCTTGTGTTACCGACATCAATTCGAACTTGTAATTGCCGGGGCCTAAGGTAAAATAGGCGGGAAGAAGGTTGATGTTTTCCGTTTTTGTTCCCTCATCCGTACCGCTGATGTTGACAGGTACGGTCCCCGATGCGGGATAAACCTGAGTTCCGCCGTTATCGGTGAGCCGCCATGTAACGGTCCATTGTGTTCTTCGATAACCCGTCACGTAAACGGGCACCGTTGTCGGTGAGCCGCTGCAAATGGTTTGCGGCGCCGTGTTGTTGATTTTTGCCGTCGGTGCGGGAATAATCGTATGTTCTTTCGATTGCGGGAATGAAGGGCAAAATCGATCGGTACTCAGATTATTCGGATTGCCGGCAGCGGTGGTGTATTGGTACACGAGGGTCATGGTCCTGCTGACGCCGTTTTCTTTGGGCGGAGTGATGGTACCCGTATTGAACACATATTGGTTGGCGGTTGCAGCAGGTGGCGCCGGTGCGAGATACGGCGTACCGGAATTCCACACCCATTTATATTGCAAGCTGCGGGTAATCGTGGCGTCGCCCGTTAACGTTACCGTTCCCGCCGAACCTCCGCTCGGGAAGGACGGTATCGGAGACGCGTTGTATGTATATTGCGTACCCTCGCACAATGCATCGGGAAGTGCGGGATTGAATGTAGGTATTGGTGTAAGAAACGCTCGTTTGATCACCCGAACCGGCGTAACGGCTGATTTCAGTTTGGTGGAAGGATACGTGGAAACGCAGCCGGTAGCGTAATCTTTTACTTCCTGTAAATAATAATCGGTTACCGTACCATCGAGGGGAGTTACCGGCAACGTTGCCGTGTACGTATTATTGGTAGTGGTATAATAGACGTCCTCTTTGGTTAATTTATTGTTTCCGGGGTTGACCGTAATATCGAAATACGTATGCGTGTTGCGGCCGGTACCGTATCCCGTAATATTGGTTATTTTGAGCGGGAAGGATTCTCCCGCACAAATTTCCCCACCCGCCTGCAAAGTTGCGGTCGGCTGCGGATTCACCCTAATGGTGATTTTTTGAACGTTACTGGGACAGTTGCTGATCGGGTTGGTGTTGGTAGGATTTACCCATTCTTGATATACCGACAATTCAACCGTTTCGGAAGCCGGAGCGACGG
>JAVBNP010000198.1:0-14079 GCA_031551455.1 Bacteroidales bacterium
ACGAGTTGGGTTGGAAAGCGCAAAGCACGCTCGAAGAAACGCTCCTGTCGGCTTGGGATTGGGAAAAATATTATAAAGAAAGCGGAGGATGGAAATAAACGATTTCGAGTTACGGGTTGACAACATGAATTTGAAACCCGGAACTTGAATTTTTAAACCAAACGAATATGAACAGGAATAATTATTGTGTCATCATGGCCGGCGGTGTGGGAAGCCGTTTTTGGCCGTTGAGTCGCATGAACAAGCCCAAACAGTTTTTGGATATCATGGGCGTCGGCAAAACGTTGATTCAACAAACGTTCGACAGATTTGCCAAGATTGTGCCACGCGAGAATATCATCATCGTTACCAACGAGATCTACAAGGATATCACCATCGAACAACTCGAAATCGAAGAACGACAAGTGTTGCTTGAACCGATGCGTAAGAATACCGCCCCTTGCATTGCTTATGCCAATTTTCGTATTCTGAAAGAAAATCCCAATGCAAATATTGTGGTAGCTCCGTCGGATCATTTGGTGATTAATGAAGTGGAATTTTTGCGTGTGGCTCAACAGGCGCTCGATTTCACGGCTAAAAATAATGTATTGCTGACCATCGGTATCAAACCGAGTCGTCCCGATACGGGTTACGGATATATTCAAATAGTGAATGATCCGTCGGATTTGGAATTGCCCGTTCCGGAGCTGAAAAAGGTGAAAACCTTCACCGAAAAACCGGAATCGGCGATGGCTAAAGTATTCTTCGAAAGCGGCGAATTTTTTTGGAATTCGGGTATGTTTTTTTGGTCGCTGTCTTCCATTATGCAGGCTTTCGACGCATATATGCCGAGTATCAATAATCTTTTTCAAGGTGTCATCGATCAATTGGGTACCGACAAAGAGTTGGAAGCGGTGCGCGATATTTACGCGCAAAGTAAAAATATTTCCATCGACTACGCCGTGATGGAAAAAGCGGATAATGTGTACGTGTTGTGTGCCGATTTCGGATGGTCGGATATAGGAACTTGGGGTTCGCTGTATGCCAACCAGAAAAAAGATTCGAAACAAAATGCAGTGGTCGGCAACAATGTTTTCTTATACGATACGAAAAATTGCGAAATAAATATTCACCCGTACAAATTGGCAGTGGTGCAGGGATTGGAAGACATGATCGTGGTGCAAACCGACGATGTGTTGTTAATTTGCAAGAAAGAAGATGAACAACGGATCAGAGATTTTGTCAATAATGTGAAATTGGAAAGAGGAGACGATTATATTTAAAAATTTTCCTCTTTTCGATGATTAAAAGGAGCGGGGAGAGGCTTTCCGAAACAAATAATAATGGATCAACAATTAATATTCAATTTAAAACAGCAATTGATCGAAGCGTTGAATCTGGAGGACATGACTCCGGACGATATCGAAACGGACATGCCTTTGTTTGGCGACGGATTGGGACTCGATTCGATTGATGCGCTTGAAATCATTCTGCTGTTGGAAAAACATTACGGCATACGTATTGACAATCCGAATGAAGGCAAAAGTATTTTTCGTTCGGTAAAAACGTTGGCCGATTACATCGAACAACATCAAAGTAAATAACGTTACATGTTGTTTGGGGAATACCGCAAAAAGCAATTTGAACGGTCCAATGCGACGGGCAGGTAAATGAGATAATATTAGTTTTTTAATAATGAGTTTTAACATATTGTTTTACGCTTGACGCAATAACGAATTCGAAATATCGTTTTCATAAAAAATCGTTTGAAATAATTTGAACCGATCTGTTTACATCATGTTGCTCTTTTTGTGTTGTTTGAGTGTTTCGGCACAAGAACGCACCACCAAAAAGAAGGTTTTGTATTACCAGCATCACGACGAAAAGGCGATTCATTTCGGATTTTGTTTGGGACTGAACGTGATGGATTTTACCATTACTCCTTCGGGGGCGAATTATCAAAACGATTCCTTATTGGCCAATGTTACAAAATTATCGCCCGGATTTCATATTCAAGCCGTATCGGCAGCCCGTATATCGGATAAGCTCGAATTGCGTTTTTTGCCCGGAGTGGCTTTCGGGCAACGACAATTGATGTATTATCGCAACGACGAATTGTATGACGATCATCAACTGCTCGAATCGAGCTACATCGAATTACCGTTGTTGCTCAAATACAAGTCCAAACGGATCAATAATTATCGCGGTTTTATCGTCGGAGGGTTGAATCCGCGTTTCGATTTAGCCAAAACATACCGCGAAGAGGATGAAATATATCTGGATTTGAAATTGAACGATCTGTGTTACGAATTGGGCGGAGGGTTCGATTTTTATTTCCCTTATTTTAAACTTTCCATCGAATTGCGAGGTTCTTGGGGACTTTTTAATGTACTCAATCCGAGAAGTACGCCGCATCCCGAATTTCAAAATGCCATCGAAAAGCTTCGTTCGTCGGTATACATGATCTCTTTCTATATCGAATAATGTAAAGATCGTAAGACGCGAAAGACATGTAAGATCGTAAGATAAACATAGTTTTTACTGTCTTACATGTCTTGCGATCTTACGGGTCTTACAGTCTTACATGTCTTATTTTAATTAAAAATGAAAATTCTTGTCGTCGGCGCGGGAAATATGGGCGCATGGTTTGTCGAATCGCTTTGTTTGGAACATGATGTGGCCGTGTACGATACCGATAAGCGTAAGTTGCGTTATTTTTTCAACACCCATCGCTTTGTGAGTTTTGACCAAGTTAACGCATTCGCGCCCGAATTGGTGATCAATGCCGTCAGTTTGCAGCACACGATTGCCGCGTTCAACGATATGTTACCTTATTTGCCCGACTATTGCATCATATCGGACATTACATCCGTGAAAAACGGCTTACATGATTATTATCGTTCCACGGGACGTCGTTTCGTGTCCACACATCCCATGTTCGGTCCCACGTTTGCAAGCCTCAAGGAATTAAGTACACAAAGCGCCGTTATTATTACCGAAAGCGATGAGGAAGGCAAACAATTTTTCCGCGATTTCTACGGATCGTTGCACTTGAATATTTACGAATACTCTTTCGATAAGCACGACAAAACAATGGCTTATTCGTTGTCCGTTCCGTTCGTCTCCACCATGGTGTTTGCCGCCTGTATGAAGCATCAGGAAGCGCCGGGAACGACTTTTAAGAAACATCTTTCTATTGCACAAGGATTGCTTTCGGAGAACGATTATTTGTTGAGCGAAATTCTTCAAAATCCGTTTACGCTGCCGCAAATCGAACGGATTCGCGAAAAACTTTCCGACTTGACGGAGATGATCCGACAAAACGACACCGAAGCATTGCATCGGTTTGTCGGCGAATTGCGAAAGAACATCGATGACAAACGATAGATAATGATGAATATCGGCTTTTGTATCAACAAAGCGCCGATAAACAGCGGAAACTTATCGAATTTGCCCGGTCGATTGTAACCCGACGATTTGTATTTTCGTATAATTTGACAACCGGTTTTCAATCGGAAAAACCGGCCGAATTTAATCATATAACATATAAATGTCTTATATCGAAATACAAACAACCCAAAATATTCGCTTGGAGTATGAAACGGCCGGTGTGGGAGAACGTATGGTGGCCGCAATCATCGACAGATTGTTATGGTTTTTTTGGGTGATCATGTGGTTGTACATTATCGGAAGTTTGAATCTGAACAGTTCGGCATTGTTGATTGTCATTATCGGCGCTCCCATACTGTTTTATTATTTGTATTGCGAGTTGTTGTTCAATGGACAAAGCGTCGGCAAGCACATTATGTCCATTCGCGTGGCCAAAACTGACGGTACCGTTCCTTCTTTCGGCGATTATTTTCTTCGTTGGATATTTCGTTTGATCGACAACGGCGGCGTGGCCGTCGTATGCATGATGTGTACGAAAAACAGCCAACGTTTGGGCGATTTGGCCGCCAAAACATGTGTGGTTCGCACCCGCCGAAGAACCAAACTGATCGAATTTTCCGAGCCGGATACCGATTATCGGGTAACATATGACACGGCAACGCTTCTCGGCGATCGTGATGCCGCATTGATTGCCAAAATCATATCCAATCCCGCCACCAACCGCAATAAATTAGGCTTAAAACGTTTGGCCGACAAGGTAAAAGAAATCACTCAAACGAAATCCGAGGCGTCCGATGCGGAATACTTGGAGAAAATTCTTTCCGACTACAATTACTTGTCCGGTAAGTTGTAAAAAAAAAATTTCGTTTTTTTTGATTTTTCCGTGCAGCGTTTCGGGACTGTTTAGCATCTTATCTATCGAAACGTATTGTTTAAACCCTTTAAAATATTCGGAAGATGAAAAGATATCGATTTTACCCGCTCGTTGCATGTGCGTTGATGATGATTGCGGCATGCAAAAAGTCCGACAATCCCGGTACCGAAGTTAAACCGGCCGACCCGATTGTGTTAACGGCCAAGCAAGCGGAAAAAGTAACGGGCGACAATATGTTTGCATTTCGGTTGTTTCAAAAAACCGCCGGTTCGGGAGAAAATACCAATGCGTTTATCTCGCCCTTGAGCGTGAACATGGCCATGGGAATGTTGTATAACGGCGCCTCGGGCGATGCTCGTGCCGAAATGGCGGAAACGCTTGGATTGGCCGACTTTACCGATGAGGAGATCAACGAATATTATCAAAAAATGTCGCAAGCGTTACTCGGTATCGATCCGTTGACTACGTTGCACATCGCCAATTCGATCTGGTATCGGAATGATTATTCGGTAAAACAAAGTTTTTTCGACACCAATACAAAATATTATGACGCTGAAGTGAAAGGACTCGATTTCAGTGCGCCGGCAACGGTCGGAATCATTAATAATTGGTGTGCGAAAAATACGGGCAATAAAATTACCGAAATCATTGATGTCATTCCCGGTGATGCCGTCATGTACTTGATCAATGCCGTGTATTTTAAGAGTAAATGGGTGTCTCAATTTGACAAGAGCAACACCAAGCCCGGAAAATTTACGTTGCAAAACGGTTCGCAAACGGATGTTTCCATGATGGAGCAAACGGAAGTCTTTCCGTATTATGCCGACGACAAGTTGCGTTGCGTGGAATTGCCGTACGGTAACCAAGCTTTCGGTATGATGGTTCTTCTTCCGGCGGAAGGCACGAATTTGAATTCGGTGATTGAAAGCCTCGATAACGAGTATTGGCAGCAAGTGTTGACGGGATTATACGACGCGAACATATATTTGAAACTTCCCCGATTCAAGCAGGAATGCGAATTCGAATTAAATGAATTTATCAAAGAATTGGGAATAACTTCGATTTTCGAATCGGGGAATTTAGATGGCATTGCCGACGATCCGAGACTTGCGGTATCCCGAATCAAGCATAAAACGTTTGTTGATGTGAACGAAGAAGGCACCGAAGCGGCTGCGGTGACTTCCGTAGAAGTGTTAACTATGTCGGCAGGTCCCGATCCTGCTCCGATTGTATTCCACGTCGATCAACCGTTTATTTATCTGATCAAAGAAAAAAGTACGGGAATTATCCTGTTCATCGGTCGTATGGATCAACCGAAGGGGTAAGATTTTTTCGTCAAACAAATCTCGGGGCGATATTCCGCGGCGGCTTCGTAAGCATGTAAATTACGGGGCCGTTTTTTTACGGAAAATACTTTTTCAATTCGGTTATTAAAATTTCCGGCGCTCTGCGGGGTTTGCGGGTTTCCGCATCCGCAAATACCAAAACCGTTTCGCCCGTATTCAGTAACGATTTTTGTTCGTTGTACAATTCGTAAAAAAAATGTATTCGTACCATCGGTAATTCCTTGAGTATTACCCGTAACGTCAAAAAGTCGTCGTATCGTGCCGGTTCAATGTATTTGATGCTCAACGATCGAACAGGTAATAATATTCCTTCTTCCTCCATTTTACGGTAACTCAATCCCACGGAGCGCAACATTTCGGTACGACCTACTTCATAATACAAAGGATAGTTGCCGTAATAAACGTACCCCATTTGATCGGTTTCGCCGTATCTCACCCGTATGGAAGTCTCAAACGTATACATATAATCGTGACTTGAAAAAACAAAGATAATTTACTCTTTCAAATTACCAATGCGGAACAAGGCAACACGGGAAACGGACGCTTTTGCATACTCAAACGATATTGTTACTTTTGCAGAGTGTTTATCGGGTGTATCATTGATATTTTTATGATTGCCCGTTTACGTAAATTCCGAGATAATGATCATCGCTGTTGATTTTGACGGAACGATTGTTGAAGACAAATATCCCGATATCGGCAAAGAAAAGCAATTTGCTTTTCGGACGCTGAAGGCTTTGCAGAAGGAAGGACATCTTTTGATATTGTGGACATATCGCTCGGGACGTACGTTGGAGGCAGCCGTGGAATTTTGTCGCAAAAACGGCATCGAGTTTTATGCCGTCAACAAAAGTTATCCCGAAGAAAAATTTGACGAATCGCAAACAAGTCGTAAAATACATGCCGATATTTTTATCGACGATCGTAATATCGGAGGAATGATCGAGTGGGGGAGGATCTGGCAAATAATCAACAACGAACCCCTTACCGATGAGGTGCCGAAAAAAAAACGCAATCGATTGTGGGGATGACAAGTTTGTTCAAAATAATCAAATAACGTATGAGGTTTCTTTATTTGACCGTGTTTTCGTGTTTTTTCGTATTGACTGCGTGCTCGTGCAATCGGGGAGGAGCGAATGTCAATACTTCCGGTAATACCGGGGAACAAAAGCCGCAACAACGGCATAAAGTTCAAGTGAGCATTTCGTCGCCCGCCAACAACGATAAATTTGCTTTGGGGTCAAACGTTGTTCTTTCGGTAAAAGTGAAGGATGCCGCCGATCCCGTTGATTCGTTGCGTTGGTTTATCGACGGCAAATTGTTGAAAAAGGCGACACCGGAAGAATCCGTTACGTGGAATACTTCGGGTCAAACCCTCGGAACGCATCGTATCGAAGCATCGGCTTTTTATTCGTCGGGGCAGCGGGATATTGTTTCGGTAAGCGTGCTTTTGCTTTCCGATAAAGCGCCGAAACAGTATACTTATTCCGTAGTGCAAACTTATCCGCACGATACGAGAGCATATACGCAGGGATTGCTTTTCGATGACGGATTTTTGTATGAAAGTACCGGATTAAAAGGCGAGTCGTCGTTGCGCAAAGTGGATATCAAAACCGGGGAATCCGTTCAAGTAACCGGTCTTCCGGCCGAAATGTTCGGCGAAGGTTTGGCGGCGGTGGACGATAAATTGATACAGGTTACGTGGCAAAACCAAACGGCATTCGTGTACCGAAAAAGTACGTTTAAGTTATTGACACGCCTTAATTATGCGATACGGGAGGGATGGGGCTTAACCTATGACGGTAAGCATTTACTTATGACGGACGGTTCCGCAACGGTATATTTCCTCGACAAGGATTATCTGACGGAGGTTCGACGCGTTGAGGTATGCGACAATAAAGGGCCCGTGAGGCTGTTGAACGAGTTGGAATACATCAACGGCGAATTGTGGGCCAACGTTTATCAAACGGAATATATTCTGCGTATCGATCCCGCAACGGGCGCCGTGCTCGGACGTATTGACATGAAAGGTTTGTTGAAACCGGATGATTTTAAGTCGGATACCGATGTGTTAAACGGTATTGCTTACGACGAAAAAACGGGGAAAATATACGTTACCGGAAAAAACTGGCCGAAACTGTTCGAAATTCGAGTGACGGAAAAGCAATAACACTGTCGTTTTTTACAGTCGACATTCTTCGGGTAACGATTTGTTTTCCAAGGCATTCTTTAAATCGCAACCCGTGCATCCCGCACATTTGTCGACTTGTCCTTTTTTGATAAATACAAAACGATATAATTTGTAACACAGCCAACCGACAACCGACAAACCCACGACATATATAATAATGTCTTGTATCATGATAACTAAACACATATCGAGGCAATTTGTTCCGGGAATTGTGAATATTGAGTGAATTTTTGTTTTCTTATGTAAGAGATCAAGTTGACCTGTTAGGTTTTCAAAACCTAACAGGTCTTACGTTTCGACAAATCCTATCGGGTTTTTAAAACCCAATAGGATGCTCAAAATATATTTCAATAAACCTGCCGGATTTTTAAAACTCGGTAAATTTATTTATGGCGTCGTAAATACGTTGAGATTCGTATTTATTGCTTCACAACATTATAATCGCACATTAATCCCTTCTTCGGCCAAGTATTTTTTCAATTCGGGAATTTTGATTTCTCCGAAATGAAATACGCCGGCAGCCAATGCGGCATCGGCTTTTCCCAAAACGAATGCATCTCTGAAATGTTCCGGTTTTCCCGCGCCTCCCGAAGCAATCACGGGAATGCTCAACGCATCGGAAAGTTTTGCCAAAGCATCATTGGGATAACCTTCCTTCACGCCGTCGTGCGTCATGCTCGTAAAAAGTATTTCGCCAGCTCCGCGGTCTCGGGCTTCTTTTGCCCACGAGAAAAGCTCTTTGTCCGTGGGGATTCGTCCGCCGTTGAGATAGCAAACCCAACGTCCGTTTTCTAAATTGGCGTCAATGGCCGTTACAATGACTTGGCTGCCGAAATGCGAAGCGATTTCGTTGATCAAATCGGGGTTACGCAATGCTGCCGAATTGAGCGAAACTTTGTCCGCTCCCGCATTCAGCAGCGTATCCACGTCTTTAAGCTCGTTAATACCGCCTCCGACGGTGAACGGAATATTAATCTTTTCGGCTACTTTGCGCACCAAATCGACAAATGTTTTGCGTCCCTCGTGCGAAGCGGTAATATCGAGAAACACCAATTCGTCGGCGCCTTGGCGACTGTATTCCGCGCCTAACTCGACGGGATCACCCGCGTCGCGAAAATTTACGAAATTGATGCCTTTTACCGTTTTGCCGTCTTTAATGTCGAGACAGGGAATAATTCGCTTTGCTAACATGGTGCAATTTTTGATTTTCGATTGATAATTTTTGATTACGGGAACGATGACACGGATTCGACGATCGGAACAAGTCCTTTTTTCTTACAATCTTACATGTCTTACAATCTTATGGTCTTACGATCTATTTCGCTTCCGCCAGTTCTTTAATGGTTTGTATCGGGTCGACGGATCGGAAAATGAAACTTCCGACCACAAACACGTCGACGCCCGCTTTCGCCAATCGGGCAATATTCTTCATATCCACACCGCCATCAACTTGAATCAGTGCGTTGGAACCTTTTTGGGTGATCAACTCCCGCAAACGGGATACCTTTTCGTATGTGTTCTCGATAAATGCTTGTCCTCCGAAACCCGGATTGACGGACATGAGCAACACCAAATCTGCATCGACGATAATATCTTCCAGCAGACTGACGGGCGAATGAGGATTAAGCGTTACGCCCGCTTTCATTCCTTCCTGTTTGATGCTCTGTAACGTACGATGTAAATGCGGACATGTTTCGTAATGTACCGTCAGCCAATCGGCGCCCGCGGCTTTAAATTCTTTGACGTAACGATCGGCCGTCGAGATCATCAGATGCACGTCCAACGGTTTGGTCGCTTTTTTCCGTACGGCTTGTATTACGGGAAATCCGAACGAAATGTTGGGTACGAAAACCCCGTCCATGATGTTGAGATGAAACCATGCGGCATCGCTGCGATTAATCATTTCGATTTCTTCGTTTAATCTTCCGAAATCGCAATTAAGAATGGATACGGCTATTTTATTCATTTAGTATTTTATTACAACGTCCGAAAAATAATTGAAGTCGTTGTTTTACCGAACTTCGATGTTTCTTTGCAAACGATAAACGATATGTTGATCTTGTTTGAATCGATGTTGACTTATTTCCATTTTCGACTTTGCAGTTTCAAACGGGTAAGCAACAGAAACAACAGCATCACACCGAAAAAATAGATCAAGTCGCGCGAATCGATCACGCCGCGGCTGACGGAAGCATAATGTTCTTTAATGCCGAGATAAGTGATGAAATCTTGAATTTCGGGCGATGAAATCAATTGTGCCAATGCGTCGAATCCTTCGTAAAACACAAACGCCGTTAATGCTGCCGTTATAAATGCCACCACTTGATTGTCGGTAAGCGACGAGGTAAACGTTCCCACGGCCGCATACACCGATCCCAACAACAACAAGCCGATCATTGCTCCGAAAGTTGCGCCCGTATCGAGGTTACCGGGCGGATTACCCAATTGCCAAACCGATACGATGTACACCAAGCAAGGCAACAATGCAATGAAAACCAATATCACGGCTGCCGAAAATTTGGCTGCAGCCAATTGCATTTCGCCGATGGGCTTGGTCAGCAGCAATTCAATGGTTCCCGATCTGATTTCTTCGGAAAATGAGCGCATGGTGATGGCCGGGACCAAAAAAAGGAAAACCCATGGCGCAATATAGAACAAACTGTCCAACGATGCGTATCCGCTTTCGGGAATATTCAATACGCCCGGAAATACCCACAGGCATAATCCCGTAACGGCCAAAAATACGATAATGACCAAATATCCCGTGAGTGACGAGAAAAAGCCCATTATTTCTTTTTTCAGCAAAAAATACATATCTTTATTGATATAACAACTAATCGACAAAGATAAGAACTAAACCGTAAAATCGATTATTCGGATTTCAATCTCGTCGCAAAGTTCACGTGACAATACCGATTAATTTTATCGAAATTATTTTTGCATAACGTTTTATTAACCGGAGATAAAGAATTGATCGATCGTTTCTTTATCGTTCCGGAAATTTTAACTTTGCAGCCGAAATTCCGTTAAAATCATCAAATCGTCAATGCTCCAAAGAAGAGTCGTTATCACCGGGATGGGAATTTATTCCGTTATCGGTAAGAATTTGGAAGAAGTTACACAATCGTTATATACGGGGAAATCCGGCATCGGATTCGATCCTTTGCGGAAAGAATTCGGTTATCGTTCGGGATTGACCGGAATGTTGGAACGTCCCGTACTTAAAGGCATGCTCGACAGACGATCGCGTGCCGGATTGGCGGAACAAGGCGAATATGCCTATTTGGCAACGCTGGAAGCGATGAAAAAAGCACGATTGGATCCCGAATATTGCGAGACTCATGAAGTCGGCATATTGTACGGCAACGACAGCAGCGTGGAACCCGTTATTCGTTCGATAGACGTTATTCGCGAGAAGAAGGATACTGCCATGACGGGTTCGGGCGCCATTTTTCAATCGTTGAACTCAACCGTCAGTATGAATTTATCGGTTATTTTCAAGGTGAAAGGTATTAATCTGACGATATCCGGAGCATGTGCCAGCGGCTCGCATGCCATCGGATTGGGATATTTATTGATCGGGCAAGGATTACAGGATTGCATCATTTGCGGCGGTGCGCAGGAAGTTAACCTATATTCCGTCAGTACGTTTGATGCTTTGGGCGCATTCTCTCAACGCGAAAACGAACCGCAAAAGGCCTCCCGTCCGTTCGATATCGGTCGCGACGGTTTGGTTCCGAGCGGAGGTGCAGCCACCGTAATCATTGAAAGTTACGAGTCGGCTGTGCGACGGGGAGCTCCGATCATTGCCGAGATAATCGGTTACGGATTTTCGTCCAACGGCGATCATTTATCGGTTCCCAACGTATCCGGACCGACCCGTTCGCTCGAAATGGCTTTGCGCAACGCACGAATAAAAGCTTCCGATGTGGATTACGTTAATGCACATGCTACTTCTACTCAAATAGGCGATCGCAACGAGGCCAAAGCCATTGCCGACGTATTCGGTGATCGTACTGCTTGGGTATCTTCCACCAAATCGATGACGGGACATGAAATGTGGATGGCGGGAGCAAGCGAGATCGTTTATTCCGTATTGATGATGCAACATAATTTCATTGCGCCGAACATCAATTTGGAAACGCCCGATGAAGAATCGGCCCGATTGAAAATACCGACCCGAACGGTGGATACCGGTTTTGACATGTTTTTGTCCAATTCGTTCGGTTTCGGCGGGACAAATTCATCGCTGATCATAAAGAAAGTACCGTAATTCGAATCTTGGTAAAACCTATTGGGTTTCAAAAACCCGATAAGTTTCTTGTAAAATTATGTAAAACGGAAATATTCCGTGTGACAAACACGAAATTATGCGGATAATGTGTGGTTATTCTTTGTATAACAATACGGAAGCATAAGCTGCTACCCCTTCTTCGCGCCCGGTAAATCCCAATTTTTCGGAAGTAGTGGCCTTAATGGACAATCGGTCCTCGGGTAAATTCATGACACGAGACAACGTTTCTTTCATTTGTGGTATGTAAGGCCGAATTTTTGGTCGTTGCAAACAAACGGTCGTATCGATATTAACGATGGCGTAACCTTTTTCGGCAATCAAATCGATTGTTTTTTGCAGGAGTATTTTACTGTCGATCCCTTTCAACCCCGGATCGGTGTCGGGAAAATGTAATCCGATGTCGCCCAAATTCGCGGCGCCCAATAAAGCGTCGCAAATTGCGTGGATTAACGTGTCTGCATCCGAATGACCAACGGAACCTTTGTGATGCGGAATAACAATTCCACCCAACGTGAACGGGATGTTCTCGACAAGTTGATGCACATCAAATCCGAACCCTATCCTCAGATTCATATTTTTGTCGTTTCGGATAATTGATTAAGAATTCTTTACGGCTTGCCCGAAATTAAACAGAAGCGTAAATCGGAGCGTGTTGCTCATCGGGTTCTGTTGTCCTTGCGTGGGGATCAAATAAGAAAAATCAATACCGATCATGTTCATCTTAACGCCCACTCCCATACTGAAATATCTGCGATTTCCCTTTGTCGGATGCTCGTGAAAATATCCCGCACGTACGGCAAATGATTCTCGGTATAAGTATTCGAGTCCCATTCCGTAAGTTATTTCGTGCATTTCTTCCGAGAAACCGCCCGGTGCATCGTAAAACGATTGAAACATTCCCTGTACGAGTCCTACGTCCGGATTTTTTCCTTCCACGATTTCGCCCGTTGCCGTGTTTCTCAACGGCGGTGTGGGAACCAAAAGTTTGTTGAGATCGAGCGAGAAAGAAAGTTTGTTATATTCGTCGAGATTCAGCCCGACGCAACCGCCGATACGCAAATTGATGGGAATAAACGTTTTTTCTTGTTCGTTTGAATACGACATTTTGTTTCCTATGTTCGAAATATCGGCGCCCAACGCCCAAGTGCCTTGTTTGCCGGCGATTTGCAAATTCGAATGATAATACATGGCAATGTCGGCTGCAAAAGAATTACCCGCTTTAGCCTTCATTCCGGCGGTTTGCGTTACACCCGAAGATATATCGGAACGAATATATCGGAAAGCCAATGCAGCGCTTATTTTTTCGGAAAATTTGCGTGAATACGCCACATCAATCGCAAATTCGTTCGGCTTACCGTCCAACATCCATTGTCCCGTATTGTCGTAAAAAGAAATATTGCCCATATCGAAATACCGCAACGACGCGGCAATCGTCTGCATTTTGTCGATTCGCTTGTATCCGGTGAGGTATAGCAAATTCATGTCGTTTACCAATTTACGTAACCACGGCGAATACGATAAAGCAACGCCCGCGTCGTAATCGATAAATGCATATTTGGCCGGATTCCAATGCAGCGAGTTGACATCGGGTGAAGTAGCAACACCCACGTCGCCCATTGCCGAAGATCGGGAATCGGGAGCAATGGTCAGAAAAGGCACTGCCGTGCGGACACTGTTGATGTCTTCGCTGTGAAGCTCCGTCGGCGGCAACGCCGCTACGGGTAACACCCGAAATAAAACGCACAAGACAATAATGCCGATTTTATAAAAATTCATATTTATGTTTAAGAAACGCGAAGGTACAAAAAAATGTATTTTAATGTATTTTAAGATATTTTTATAATAACGAATACTTATTCTTTTTATTGTTACATACAGATGTTTCGTTATATGTGAAGTTTGAGCATAAGCATTTTCTCAAAGTCGATATTACCGTTTTGTCTCAAAAAAAGGTTTGGCAGCTTCGTTTAATAAGTCACCAAACCTCATTCCATAACCAAACCTC
>JAVBNP010000286.1:0-4777 GCA_031551455.1 Bacteroidales bacterium
TGTTGTCCGAACAAACGTGCGATTTTTTCCTTATGTGCATTTACTTGCGCTTTAAATTCTTCCTTGTCGGACAAAGATGCCAGCGAGTATGCATCGGTTCCGGCTACAAATTCCACGCATCCCGTATCGGCCAAAGCGCGAAAACTGTCCAAAACATCCGGCGCGTATAATTCAAATTGATCAAGCGTGGTTCCCGAAATGGAGAAAGAAACTTTGAACTTATCCTTATATTCCTTTATCGTTTCCAACAATATTTTATTGGCCGGCAGATACGATACGTCCGACATGCGGCGTATGTACGATTCGTTGGCATAATCATCATAATAATAATGATCGTTGCTGATATTGAAAAAACGGTATCTTTTCAACCTGAATGGTTGATGTATTTGAAAATTAAGACAAATCTTCTTCATAACGCTATATGATTTAAAAAGATTAAATTACACTGTAATATACATCACGAACATGTTTGGCCGAGGTTTCCCATTTCATGCCCTCAACTTCACTTTTTCCGTGTTTGCTGAAAACACGATGGAGCGCGGGATAGTTCAAAATTCCGTAAATAGCGTCGGCCATGGCGTGCGTATCCCAAAAGTCGATCTTGACGGCGTTTTTCAGAATTTCGGCTACGCCCGATTGTCGGGATATGATCACCGGAACATTCGATTGCATGGCTTCCAACGGCGAAATTCCGAAAGGTTCAGATACCGACGGCATCACATATACATCGCTCAACCCGAACATGCGATATACGTCATCGCCTTTGAGGAATCCCGTAAAGCTGAATTTGTCGCAAATGCCCAAACGGGCTGCCCGTCGAATCATTTTATTCATCATGTCGCCGCTGCCGGCCATCACGAAACGAACATTATCCATTTTTTTGAGCACCAAGTTGGCCGCTTCGATGAAATATTCGGGCCCCTTTTGCATGGTAATACGTCCGAGGAACGTAACGATTTTCTCGTCGAAATGTCCTCTCTGAGGATTTTGGGCCGATCCGTTCATTTCCACGGGTTCGACGGCGTTGTATACCGTTACGACTTTTTCGGGTGCGATGCCGTATTTTTCGATTACGATATTGCGCGTGAGATTGCTTACGGTAATGATTTTATCGGCAGCGTCCATGCCTTGTTTTTCGATGTTAAACACCGAGGGGTTGACATTTCCGCCGCTGCGGTCGAAGTCGGTGGCGTGAACATGAATAACCAACGGTTTACCCGAGACATGTTTTGCGGCAATGCCTGCCGGGTAGCACAACCAATCGTGCGCGTGAATAACGTCGAAAGTATGATCTCCGGCGATGGATGCGGCTACCAATGAGTAGTTGAATATTTCCTGCATCAGATTTTGACCGTATCCGCCCGAAAACGACAATTTTCCTTCAAAGTCGGAGGTGATAAATTTATTTTCACCCTTTTGGCCGATAACCGAATGCTTTTCGAACATCTCGGGATCGATATACGGCAACAGATTGACGCCGATTTCTATTTGCTGCATTTTCTTCAGAAAGCCTGCTATACGTATATCGCGAACACGTATGGGAATATTGTTGGCTCCGATCAAACCGATGGTATTCTTGTCTTCGTCGCCGAATGCTTTTGGGACGACAAACAAAATTTCCATGTCGGGATAAGAGGCCATTCCTTTGGTCAATCCGTAGCATGCCGTTCCCAAACCGCCCGAAATATGCGGAGGAAACTCCCATCCAAACATTAAAACTTTCATATGTTGTTTATTCTTTATGGGTTATATTTTACGGCGAGTGTGTCAATATCTCCTGCGAGTATGTCAATACATTCGCTTTTGTTGTTCCGGTCAGGCTTAGACGTTATATTTTTCGATCATCTTAAACATCTGCAACAGTGCTCCGACGCTCCAAGCTTGAGATATGGCTCCTTTGGCTTGGTGCGGAGGATCGCCGTTGAATATTTCGGAGATGGTGCCGATACCGTGTTGATTCATTTCTTCTTCGAAACCGTGCAACAAGTTGTCGATGTATGCAACGCCCGATTTTTTGTGAATACGCAGCCATGCGGCGCTGAAGCCTTCGAGAAGCCACGGCCAAACGGTGCCTTGATGATAGGCGCGATCGCGTTCTTCCTGCGAGCCTTCATAGATTCCTTTATAATAGGGATCGTCGGGCGACAAAGTACGCAGCCCGCGAGGCGTTACCAATTGACCGGCTACCACATCAAGCAGCGATTTTTTGATTTCGTCGTCGATCATGCTGTAAGGGAGCGATGCGGCGAATACTTGATTGGGGCGTATCGACCAGTCTTTCTTTTCGCCGTCGACCACATCGGCCAAGTAGCCCTTTTCTTCGTCCCAGAATGTTTTTACGAACGATTCGCGAGTGAGTGCGGGGATATCTTTCCAAGCTTTCACGAATTTTTTGTCGCCGGCTTCTTCCGCCAAGGCGAGCGTGAACATCATGGCATTATACCACAATGCTTGTATTTCAACGGGGTAACCGATTCGCGGCGTTACCGCTTTGCCGTTGACCACGGCATCCATCCATGTGAGCGCTTTGCCTTCCCGGCCCGCATATATCAAGCCGTTGTCGTGCATACGTATGTTGAAAGGCAGCGAGCCGTTACGAAAATTTTCGAGAATGGTTTTCATCGCATCGCCGTATTGTTTCCAAACGGCGGCAGTCAACCCCATATATTCGGCATACTGTTGCACCGCGGCGAAGAACCAAAGCGGGGCATCCACCGAGTTGAATGCGGGATTTTCGCGACTTCCCATATTAGGGAATAATCCGCCTTCCATACGGGTAACCATCGTGTCAAGCACTTCTTTACAGGTTTTCGGATCGTCGATTCCGAGCGTAATGCCGGGCAAGGCGATGAACGTATCGCGCCCCCAAACGCCGAACCACGGATAACCCGCGATTACTTCGGTCGTTTTTTCCTCTTCGTTGCGAATGATGAACTGTTGTGCCGCATTGGTCAAGCAATGCATGTAGCTCGATCGGGGCAAGCGACGTTCTAATTGCGTGGAAAAACGACGTTTGAACGTGTTGGGATTTTCTTCTTTGAGGCTTGCCGAGAAAATGATGCTTTCGCCTTTTTTGATATCCATTTCGAAGTAACCCGGTACGAACAAATCTTCACCGTAATCGTAGCCGCGTTCCTGTTCTTTCGGATATTCGATGCCGTAGTACCAATCGGGTACGGGAATAAATTCGACTCCTTTGGAAAATTGCATGTGGAGTGTCGGCAAATCGGGATACATTTGAATGCTTACACCGTTTTTGATCGGTTCGGTATATTTATTTGCGTAAAGATTGGCATGTGTCAGCGTGTGCATATCGCGAAAAGCCAAAAACGGACGAAAACGCAATTTGGTTTCCGAATGAGCATCCATCAGCGTGTAACGCAGAAGAATTTGTTCTTCCTGATCGACCAGCATGCTTTCTTTGCAGAGCATGACACCGCCTACGCGATAAACCGTTCCGGAAACGATATCGGTCAAGAAGTCGATCACGTATTTATGACCTTTCGGCTCGTAAACATCGCCTTTGTATTTGTGGATTCCCAAATTGAACTCGCTGTTGTGTTGAACAACGGTTTCGTCCAAGGACGAGAGAAAAACATAACGTTTATTCTCGTATCGTTTTACGGGACTCACCAACAATCCGTGATATTTTCGCGTATTGCATCCGATGATGGTGGTATTGCAAAACGACCCTGCCCTGTTCGAACGCAAAACTTCGCGGTTGAGTGAATATTCCAGGTTAACTAACTGGGTTTTGTCGAATTTTAGATAACTCATGAGTATATGCTTTTCTGTTAATTTTCTTATTATCAATGCGTAAGAAATAATCTTCTACAAGATTCATATCGATAAATATACGAAAAAATAACAAAAACTACGATTTGTTTCATATTTTTCGCATCTTATCAAAAAAAATGTTCCGTACGTCAAAAAATTTCGGCAAAGATAAAAATCTTTTCTGTTTCTTTTCAAGCTAAATAACATAAACACAAAAGGAATAATCTGTTTCTCGTGTTGCCGGAACTTATGGAGCGGGTAACATGAACACTGTTAAAAACAAAATTCGGCAATAAGTGTTCATTGCGTAATGCTTTATTTTGTTATGTTTTGTTCCGTTATATTCATGTATGTCGGAAACCGGGCGGTGTAGGAGAGGACGTATGTCCGACGGTAAAATTTTAATTAAAAACCACTACATTTGTCGTCCCAATAAGAAACGGAATGCGCGAAATCGTTTTTGTACAGAAAAATCGGGATAAATGGACCCGATTTGAGAAAACCCCGTCGACCGACCCGGACGAGGCGGCAGCAACGTTTATTGAACTGACTGATGATCTGTCGTATGCCCGAACGTTTTATCCGGATTCCGATACCGAGAAATATTTGAACCAATTAACCGGAAAATATTATCTCAACCTATACAAAAACAAAAAACAATCGTATCGTCGTTTCATTGATTTTTGGAAAACGGAACTACCTCGTTTGTTTTACGGTGCGCATCGGCAGTTATTGATTTCTTTTGTCATATTTTTAACGGCGGGACTCATCGGAGCTTTTTCGGCCGCAAAGGATGAGGATTTCGTACGATTGATACTCGGCGATTCATATGTAAACATGACGCTCGAAAATATCGAAGCGGGCGATCCGATGGCCGTGTACAAGGGCTCTTCCGGAGATTACATGTTTTTGTTCATCATGTACAACAACATCAAGGTTGCTTTATTTGCGTTTGTAGCGGGACTCTGTTTCTCGGTGGGTACGGCGGGGGTTTGGTTTG
>JAVBNP010000218.1:0-6059 GCA_031551455.1 Bacteroidales bacterium
CCCGATACGTATCTTTCCATGTCGGGTAATGATTTACGCGAAGGGCTTGCACGCATGAGTCGTAATTTCTTTCGTGTTCGTCCGTGGTTCGAGCCGGGCGCTTGGGGCGGTTCGTGGATGAAAGAACATTTCGAAGGATTGAACAAGGATGTGGACAATCTGGCTTGGTCATTCGAACTGATGGTTTTGGAAAACGGTCTGTTGTTCGAAAGCGATGGTCTTGCGTTGGAAGTGTCTTTCGACTTTTTGATGTATCACGATCACAAAGCAGTGCTGGGCGATTGTGCGGAACGGTTCAAATATGATTTCCCCGTCCGTTTCGATTTCTTGGATACGTTTGACGGCGGTAACCTTTCCGTTCAGTGTCACCCGCGTCCCGAATACATCAAAAAAGAATTCGGTATGCCGTTTACGCAAGACGAGACTTATTACATCATGGATTGTAAAGGAGATCCCGTTGTTTATCTCGGATTTCAACAAGATATCCACCCCGAAGAGTTTCACGAAGCATTGATCCAAAGCGAAAAGGATGCCGAGCCGATCGATATCGAGAAATATGTGCAAAAACATTCCGCTAAGAAACATGATCTCTTTTTGATTCCCAACGGGACCATTCACGCATCGGGAAAAGATAATTTGGTACTGGAAATCAGCAGTTCGCCTTACATATTTACGTTTAAAATGTATGACTGGGTGCGGTTGGACCTCGACGGCAGACCACGTCCGATCAATATCGAGCACGGAATGAAAAACGTATACTTCGAACGTCGCGGGAAGGTAGTGCAAGACGAGCTGATCAGCAAACCGTATGTTCTGAAAAAAACCGAAAATTATGTCATTGAACATCTGCCCACCCATCGGAACCATTTCTATGATGTATACCGTTACTCGATCTCAACGGAAACCGCCATCGAAACCGACGGTAAATTTCATGTGTGGATGTTGGTAGAAGGAGAATCGGTGATGATTGAAACCGCCGAAGGAATGAAGCAACGATTCAATTACGCCGAAACATTCGTTATTCCTGCTGCAGCGGGATCTTACAAAATCATCAATGAAGGAAAATCAAGAGCAATGCTGGTAAAAGCGTTCGTAAAATAGACCAGATCGATGTGTTTCGATCTCAACATCCATTTTCGAAAGATTTTTCGCGTGATAAAGAAAGTTATCCACTTGAATTATCGACTAAATAACTAACAATAAGACAACTAAAATATTTCGGTTAATAAAATGGCTCAAGCGTCCAAATCAATCATATCCCGAATTTTATACTTTTGCTCCGAATTATAACTTGGTAATACCTCCACTAATATGAAGAAAGTAAATTTGTTTCTTCTCTTGTTTGCCTTTTCGGTCTCATTGGTTGTTATCGACTCGTGTGTGCCTTTGAGCAAATTTTCGGAACAGAAAAAGAAGATCAAACGCTACGAAACGGAAAATAACGATTTGATCTCGGCCAATGAACAATTGACGGTCAGTAATACCGAACTGCGAGCCAATATTGACGCTTGTAAAAAAGGATACGATCAAATGGTGGCCGATTCCGTAAAACGGGCGCAAGCCATTCTCGAATTAAAAGAAAACAGTCGTCGATTGGAAAATCGTTTGCAAGAATTAAATGTCTCCATGGATGCCTTAAAAAAAGGTTCGGAGCGCGAATCTTCCAAACTGATGATGCAAATACAGGGGATACAAACCGATTTGCAGACGCGCGAGGATGAGTTGCAAAAATTGTCTCAAGAAATGTCCGAAAAACAACGGAACCTCGCGGCCATGGAACAGGAATTGGACAAGCGCAATCGTCGCATGGCCGAATTGGAACGGGTCATTTCGCGTCAAGATTCGGCGGTACGGGCCTTGAGAAACAAGGTATCGGCAGCTTTGGTGGGCTTGGAAAACAACGGATTGACGATATCCATCCGTCAAGGAAAGGTGTACGTTTCGTTGGATGAAAAACTGCTTTTTAAATCGGGCAGTATTGTGGTAGATCCTGCGGGAGTGAGCGCTTTGAAAAAACTATCGAAAATATTGGAACAAAATCCCGATATCAACATTACCATCGAAGGACACACCGATAACGTCCCGCTTTCGTCAAACGCATCTATGCAGGACAATTGGGATTTGAGCGTGAAGCGTGCCACGTCGATTGTTCGTATTCTGCTCGACGGCACCAAAATATCACCCGATCGGCTCACGGCTGCCGGGCGCGGCGAATTTATTCCCGTGGATAAAGCCAACACTTCGCAGGCACGACAAAAAAATCGTCGTACGGAGATCATCCTCATGCCCAAGTTGGATGAATTATACCAAATGTTGGAATAAAATCAATTACCCGACACAATGATACAAATCGGACAAACCGTTGTCTCTTTGGATGTTCTCGAAAAGCAATTTATTTGCAATTTAGCCAAATGTAAAGGGATGTGTTGCGTGTTCGGCGAATCGGGCGCTCCGCTCGAAGACGAAGAAACGGAGATTCTGAAACAAATTTACCCCAAGGTAAAACCGTATATGACGCAAGCCGGCATTGATGTTGTCGAAAACACGGGCGTTTACGATACCGACTTTGACAACGACAAGGTAACTCCTTTAATCGGAAATTCGGAAGATTGTGTTTATACGTATTCCAAAGACGGTATCATATATTGTGCCATCGAAAAAGCATACGAAGCCGGCGAAACGAATTTTCGCAAACCGATTTCTTGTCATCTGTATCCCATACGCATTACCAAATATTCCGATTTCGAAGCGGTGAACTATCACCAATGGGATATTTGTCGCGATGCGTTACGCTTGGGAAAAAAGACGGGAACACCGCTATATGTTTTCTTGAAAGAACCGTTGATCCGAAAATACGGTGCGGAGTGGTATGAACAACTGTGCATTGCCGCGGAGCACGTTAAAAAGACCGTAAGATCTTAAAACAGGTAAGACCGTAAGAAAAAAAATGGATTTGGTAATTTAAGATAGATTTTTTATTTTTGCAAAAAAACATATGATTTGTCCTAAATGTCAATCAGTAAATAAAGTAAGAAATGGTATTGTAAGGGATGCTCAACGCTATAAATGTAAAGATTGCGGCTGTAATTATACCTTAGGTTTTGAAGATTATTTCGAGAAAGAAAAAAAACGTCGCTTTGCTTTATCAATGTATTTGGAAGGGTTAGGATTTCATTCGATAGCCCGATTATTGGGCGTAAGCCATGTAGCTGTTTTAAATTGGATCCGTAAATATGGCAATCAATTGGAAGATATTCGCAATCCTCGTCCCGCAAAAATTTTGGAATTAGATGAGATTCACAGCTATGTCGGCCATAAAAAAACTACCGATGGATTTGGATTGGTGTTGATAGAGAAGCCAAGCAATACGTTGATTTCGTTGTTGGGGACAGAAGTACAAAAACAGGATTCAGATTGTGGAATAAAGTAAAAAAGCACGCGGTGGGAATTGTTGCGACAGATTATTGGAAATCTTACAAAGAAATGATACCGACTGAAAAGTTAATACAAACCAAAGCTCAAACCTATACGGTAGAGAGCTATAACGGACAAATCAGACATTTTTTAGCTCGATTCAGAAGAAAAACCAAATGTTATTCTAAAAGCGTGGAAATGATGATATGCTCGCTTAAGTTATTGATGGCAAAACGAAATAATTTGATATCTATACAAAATTACTAATTCCAAAAAAATAAATTCTCTTACGGTCTTACCGATCTTACATGTCTTACGATCTTCTCACCAGAGCGGACTCGGATATATCCCTTTTTTCGTAAGCGTTTTCAATCGATCGACAACGAATGTGCGATCTTCTTTGTATGTCACCCCAAACCATTCGGCAGTGCTGCTCAGAACTTTCACGCTTGCTTTTTTCTCCTTGATCAACTCGCTCAAAACAGTCGGAATATACAACTCCGCCTTTAAATTATTACCGTTCGCGCGAATAAAGTTTTCGAACGATACCTTCAAATCTTTGAAAAAGTTCGGCGTAAATCCCCAGCAATTCATCGACACTATTTGATCTTCGGCTAAAGGTTGATTCATTTCCTGTGCATCTTTGTAACAAATAACGCTGCCGATGCGTTTAATTTGCGTGCATTCGGTAACCTCGAGCAACATATCGTTCTCATCGGTAACGCATATGCCGCGCGACACAAATCCGTAATCGGATAACGTGCGCGCCAATTGATACCCCACCATGCAATAGGTCGAATCATCGTTTTTTTGTTGCGTTAAAAACCCCGCCAATTGTTTAAAAGCATCCTCGCCGTAAAAATCGTCGCCGTTGATAACCCCGAAAGGCTCCTTGATCGCATCGGCGGCCATCAACACAGCATGCGCCGTTCCCCACGGTTTCACGCGTTCGGGATTGTATGTCGTTCCTTGGGGAACATACTCAATTTCTTGAAGCACGTATTCGATGTCTATTTTTTCGCCGTATTTTTTATAAAAAACTTGTTTGAATTCGTCCTCGATGCTTTTTCGGATAATCATTACGATTTTTCCGAATCCGGCACGTATCGCATCGTAAATGGAATAATCGATGATGGTTTCTCCGTTCGGACCGAGCGCGTCGATTTGTTTTAAACCTCCGTAGCGGCTACCCATGCCGGCCGCTAAAACTAAAAGAGTCGGTTTTGCCATTTGATTAATTGTGGAATTTATGACGTTTTTATTGGGATCGAAATTTCGAGTTTTCGGTTCTTTTCCGCGATATTGATTTGCCGTAAAACAACCGCTCAAAAATAGATAAAGAATTCTTACCGGGCAATACCGTTTAACGCATAACGGTATAAGATATTTGTTCCCGGTTCAACAACAATCATTTCCAAACAAAACATCCAGGAAATAAATCGTCAATAGTTTCGGGAATTTGCTTGAAAAATCCGTAAACGCTCGATCCGCTTCCCGACATGGACGCGAATACCGCACCCATTTCATACATCTTTTTTTTTATTCGACCGATTTCCGGAAACTCGGCAAATACCGAAGGCTCAAAATCGTTTACCATTATTTGATGCCAATCGCTTATCGGCGTCACAATCAATTCGGATAAACTTCGGATTGATTTTCGGGGATTAACGGATGCATATGCGGTAGCGGTACTCACAAAAACGGGTGGTTTTACCAATAGAATGTGATATTCGGCAAGCGACAACGAAATCGGTTGAAGAATTTCCCCTCTGCCGGTTCCCAATGCAGGGCCGTCATGCAAAAAAAAGGCGCAATCGCTGCCCAAACGGCCGGCATATTCGGATAACGCCGCATCAGGTATCCGCAAGTCGAATAACGTATTAAGCGCTCGTAAAGTGTATGCGGCATCGGACGAGCCGCCACCCAATCCCGCTCCGACGGGGATATTTTTATGTAATCGTATGTTGACCGGCGGCAGGTTATAATCCGCATCCAGCAAACGATATGCTTTTTGACACAGATTATTTTCGGAATCGATATCGGGCAAATTAATCCCCGAACATGCGAATCCCGACTTTTCGGATGCATCAACGAGCTCGATTTCCAATGTATCGGTTAACGGAATGGGATAGAAAACGGTTTCAATGTTATGATAACCATCGGGGCGTTTTTCCGTAACGAACAAACCGATATTGATCTTTGCCGGAGGATAAACAATCATGATAACAAGGATAACAAAAACGCGGCAAAGATACGAAACGGAACGATAACATGTCGATAACGGAACACGGGGTTCCGCCGACGGAACGTAATCATTGATGTTGCGGTCTCAGCAAATCGTTGATGGTTTTCACGGGATTAAATGTCTCGATCGGCACTTCAACAAAAACCGTATTCCATCGAGCCATGGCTCCGTTCCACAATCCCGGCAATTCCTGTGCTTTCAACTCGACGCCGTCTTTCGATTTCACCGAAATAAAACCCGTGTCGGGATCGCGATATTTCAAGAGATCGAAACGTTCGCCGTCGCAATTTTTCACGGCGCAAACCAAATCGACCGGATTGAAATGCGTTGCGGCCGCCGCCTGTTCTTTGGCGTGCGGGTCGTTCATGTCGATCTGCGACGATTCGGCAATCTGCAACGA
>JAVBNP010000039.1:0-4238 GCA_031551455.1 Bacteroidales bacterium
TGAAGAAAATATCCATATTCTTCACCATCCCGAACTCCCGATCGGACAGGGTTACAAATGATACCGAAACAAGGACAATCGCACCGGCTGCGATTCCGACGATTTTTTTGATTTTCATGATCATAAAAGACAAAACAAGCATTTCAACGCCGACGTTGAAATGCTTAAATTCCTCCCTTCGAGGGAAATATAATGATAAAGCTTCTTATTTTTTGCTTGCTTTATATTTTTTTACTTCTTCAATAAACGTACCGAACATGTATTCGGTGTCGGTTGCTCCGCCCGACGCTTCGGGATGGAACTGCGCGGAAAAAAACGGTTTCGTTTTGTGACGAATACCTTCGTTTGTTTCGTCGTTCAAATTAAGATAATACGGTTCCCATTCGTTGGACAAGGTATTCATGTCGATGGCAAAACCGTGATTTTGCGCGGTGATGAATGCAGTATTCCCTCCGGCTTGTTTTACGGGTTGATTGTGGCTGCGATGTCCGTATTTCAGTTTGAACGTATCGGCGCCCGCCGCCAAACCCATAATTTGATTTCCCAAACATATTCCCATCATGGGTTCGTTACGTTGGTATGCTTTGGCTATGTTTTGAATGGTTGTTTTGCATTTTTTCGGATCGCCGGGACCGTTGGTAATGAACAGACCGTCGTATTCTTCACCGAGAAAATCGTAATCCCACGGCACGCGAACAACCGTGGCGTCATTGGCAATCAAATCGCGAATGATATTGTACTTCACGCCGCAGTCAATCAACAGGATACGATGAGAACCGTTGCCGTACACGATTTTTTCTTTGCAACTGACCATATCCACCAAATTGTCCTCATACGGATTGTAAGAAGGTACGTCTTGATCCTTGTATATCACTTTACCGAGCATGGTTCCTTTTTCGCGCAAATGTTTGGTCAAAGCGCGCGTATCAACGCCGTAAATACCGGGAACGCGATGTTCTTTCATCCATGCATCAAGGCTTTTGCTGGCTCCCCAATGACTGTAATCTTTGGTGTAATCCGTTACCACCAAAGCGGAAACATATATGTCGTCCGACTCGAAAAACTTCGGCATGCCGTTTTCGCGATCATCGCACGGAACTCCGTAATTTCCCACCAACGGATACGTCATTACCAATATTTGGCCTTTATAGGAAGGATCGGTAAGACTCTCGGGATACCCTGTCATGGCAGTGTTAAACACTACTTCTCCCGCTGCCGAACCTTGATACCCGAACGATTTTCCCCGGCACTCGAAACCGTCTTCCAAAATAATCTTTATGTCTGTCATTTAAGTGATAAAATATTTACTTTTTGTTTTTTGCCTGCGGCATTGCAATGAAATCCTTGATTTGTTCGGGAACCAAACGTTTACCGATAATGACCTCGTCTTCGTCGAGCAAATATATGATCGGCGTCATGGATACATCGTACAAATCCCGATATTTATTGCTGAACGGGCTCCAAGCATTGGTCCACCCGAATAAATTGTGTTCGTTCACGAAATCGATCCATTTTCCTTTGGCTTCCTTCGATATAACGGTTTGTACGGTAATTACCTGCAACCCTTTGCCTTTGTATTCTTCGTACACTTGAAACAGGTCTTGAATCGTTTTTTTACAGTGACTGCAAGCGTAATCCCAAAACAATATGGCGGTATATTTACTTTTCAAGCTTTGTCGGAAATCTTTGATTTGCACGCCGGCATACAAATCAAACTTAATGGCCGTATCCAAAGCCGCCGCTTTAAAGTGATCGGGCGGCAATGCTTGAAGCATTTCCATGGGTGGGGCATGTTCTCCGATCAGATTCGGTTTCTTTTTGGCCACTTCCTTTCTCAACGTTTCGATGTAATCGTCGGTACTCCAAGTTGCATAAGGGATATACCATTTATCGGCAAGATGTACCCACACGTTTTCGTGCACCATTACCTTGCTTTTCACGTAATAATTAAATACGGAAACCAAAATGCAACGAAAAATCTCGTCATTTGCTTTGGCTTTTGCCAGTATTTTATCGAGTTCAACGCAAATGGTATCGGGATGTTGCGGAATAACCCTCGTTACATACTCGATTACTTTATCGTCGTAAAAAGGCGTACGCAACATGTCGGGATCGTAAATGTTGAGGTTGTCGAAAAAATGTGCTCGATACCAACGATATACATATGTCGAATCGGTAATGCGTCCTTCGGTATCCTTCGGAGGCTCCGGCAATCCGAAATCCGAGGGAATAAGGGTTTTCAAAAACTTGGCTGTATATAACTCCTTGTTGTCGTTGATCTGTTTTTGTATGAATTCGATCCGCTCTTTATTCAATGTCTGCATTTGGGTACGAACGGCATTTTTTTCCTCATCGGTAGTTGCATTTTTAAACCGTTCGGTTAATTGATGATATTCGATTCCCCGTTTGGCATTGTATCGTTGAAAATCGTAAAACACATCATTTTCGGGAGACGAGGTAAAACGGGTTTTATTCACCAAATCGGTAGTATCGGCAATAATTCCGAATTTTTGATGATCACCGATGACGATATCGAATTTCTTCTTGTCGTTGAATATAAAATAAATTCCTTTGGGAAGCTTTTTATTGCCTTTCAAAACGCCTTTTCCGTTTTTGAGGACAACAGTATCGTCGGAAATCAACATATCGCTTTTGGCGAAAAAATGGCCCAAAATAACGGTGTCGTTTCGACTTTTGAGGGAGATGCTTATTTCGTATTTCTGCGAGAAAACGGGAATCGTTGCCAAAAACGACAACAACCACACTCTTTTAAAAAAAGACAAAACCTTCATATGCAATTACTTTTATCATTGGTCCGGGTTCGGCCTCCGTTCGAAAAATCCGTCAAAGGTAGTAAATTTTCGGTCACGGAAATTCGAAGAATTCGAAAGATTTCACGGAAATATGATCATCCGCCGCCGATTGTTTAAAGTCCGCTGTCTTTCAACCTTTCCGCATTTTCCTCCATCTGTCATTTATCGATCAATTCCCCGATATCTCCATCCCTGACGGCTTGCAGATTGTACAACGTAAAATTGATGCGATGATCGGTGATGCGGCTCTGCGGATAATTGTACGTCCGTATTTTGGCCGAACGGTCGCCCGTGGAAACCATTGTTTTTCGTTTGGACGAAATATCGTCCAAATATTTTTGATATTCAAGATTATAAATTCGGGTACGCAGCTCATTGAGCGCTTTTTCGAAATTTTTAATCTGCGATTTTTCATCTTGACATTGCACCACGATACCCGTGGGAGTATGTGTCAGACGTATGGCCGAATAGGTGGTATTGACCGATTGACCGCCGGGACCCGACGAACAAAAAGTATCCTTACGAATATCGTTCATGTTCAATTCGATATCGAATTCCCCGGCTTCGGGCAACACCGCAACCGTTGCCGCCGAAGTATGCACGCGACCTTGCGTTTCGGTTTTGGGAACACGTTGTACGCGATGTACGCCCGATTCGTATTTAAGCGTGCCGTATACTTTGTTCCCCGAAATGTTCATCACTATTTCCTTAAATCCTCCTGACGTTCCGGGCGACATGCTCGTTACTTCCGCTTTCCATCCTTTATTTTCGCAAAAACGGACATACATGCGATACAAGTCGCCGGCAAAAATGCTTGCTTCATCACCGCCCGTGCCCGCACGAATTTCCATTACGGCGTTTTTATCATCCTCCGGATCGGAAGGAAGCAGCAATAATTTGATTTGTTCCTCAAGAGGTCCCACGCGTGCATCCAAGGTTTCCGCCTCTTCTTTGGCCATTGCACGAAGTTCTTCGTCTTTTTCGTTACGAAGCATGTATTCCGCCTCTTCCAAATTGCTCAACACATCCCGATATTCGCCGTAAACATCGATAAGCGGTCCCAAATCGCGATACTCTTTATTCAATTTTACAAAACGCTTCATATCGGCGGTCACTTCGGGATCGGTGATTTGTTGTCCGATCTCTTCGTAACGCAATTTGATACCTTCCAACTTTTCGAGGAGGATGCTGTTTGCCATCGGTTTATTTTCGATTTTTAATGTTTGATTGGTGTCGTATGCAAATTTGGTGCAAAAATAAAAAATACCCGGCCGCTTCCAAAAACCGACCGAGTATTTATCATTCGTATTTGATTTGACGAATGCGAGACGACCGACTTACTGCGGTTTGTAATACTTCATCGCGTCGGGAATATCCTTTTTTAAATCTTCGATACGCTTGCTGTCCGACGGGTGCGTGGACAGA
>JAVBNP010000187.1:0-17604 GCA_031551455.1 Bacteroidales bacterium
TACACGGCCAAAGGCGGCGAGCAATATATTACCATCGGCGGATTTCAACCTTATCACGACAGCTTGGTTCAACGCATCCGTCCCAATCGGCCGTTGGCAAAGGTATATCGCAGCACCGAAAAACAATTGGGGTATTATTTCATCGATGATGTGTCGGTGGTACCCTATAAACGGGAATGGGCGCCCGAACTCGGAGTGACGTACATCTTGCAATACATCTATTTCGATTTCGATAAAAGCGACTTGCTTCCCGAATCGGCGGAAGAACTGGATCGTTTGTCGGCTTATTTGTCGGCGCATCCCGATTATCGCATCACCATTACGGGGCATACGGATAATTACGGTACCGAAACGTATAATTTGAATCTGTCCAATAACAGGGCAAAGGCGGTAGCGCTCTATTTGGAAGCAAAAGGAATCGACAAACAGCGTATTCGATACGGCGGCGAAGGTAGTCGTAAACCCATAGCGGATAATGATACCGAACACGGTCGCAGTCGAAATCGAAGGGTCGAATTTATGTTAACAACGCAGTAACCGGGAAATTGGCGTTTCGGTTCGGACAAGGTGCTGAGACGGTCAATCCGGGATTTTAAACATTAAGCGAAAAATGAGCAATACTCCCGAGAAATTCATTGATATTGAAGAAGTCATTCGCAAAAAGAATCCGAAATTATTAAAGCTGTTGCCGGGTTTTGTACTTTCGTATCTCAAGCGGCTCATTCATCAAGATGAAGTGAATCGTATTATTTACGATTATCGCGATCGATACGGATTGGCCTTTGTGCGAAGCATTCTCGAGGACATGAACGTAACATATTCGGCCGACGGTTTGGATCAAATACCTCGTCAAGGTCGTTATATTTTTGCATCCAATCATCCTTTGGGCGGATTCGACGGTCTGGTATTGATGGATGCTATCGGGACGGTTTTTCCCGATATACGGTTTATCGTTAACGATTTGTTGCTGAATATCAAAAACTTTGAACCCGTATTTGTTCCGGTAAACAAACACGGACGGCAATCGTCCGAATACGCCCGAAAAATCGAGGAAACCTATTCGGGAAACGCTCAAGTGCTTTATTTCCCGGCCGGATTATGTTCCCGAAAAATAAAGGGGAAGATTACCGATACAAAATGGAACAACAATTTTATCCGGAAAGCGGTGCAATACCAACGCGACGTTATTCCTGTTCATTTCGAAGGATGCAACTCCCGTTTTTTCTACAATTTGGCCAATCTCCGCAAAGCATTCGGCATCAAAGCCAATATTGAAATGACTTTTTTGGTTGACGAGTTTTTCAAACAAAAAGGTCGGCATTTGCAATTAAAATTCGGAACACCGATTCCGTATACCGTTTTCGATAAATCGAAAAGTTACGACGAGTGGGCCGGTATGGTGCGCGAGAAAGTTTACGCAATGCGGTAGAAAGATCGTAAGGTTTGTAAGACACGTAAGATCGTAAGAAAATCACCATCTTACGATTTCTTATAATTAACCGATAACGCCGAAATGGCGCAAGGCATTTCGGATACCGTTGTCGTCAACCGAATCGGTCACGTAATCGGAAACGCGTTTGACTTCTTCCGCCGCATTCCCCATGGCAACTCCCATGTTAACATGTCGCAACATCGTAATATCATTGCCGCCGTCGCCGAAGCCCATCGTTTCGTCTAATTTTATTCCGTAATATTCGAGGATTCGATCTATTCCCGACTGTTTGCTGACACCGCGCGCGTTAATATCCGCAAATATGGGATTCCAGCGACTTGCTTGACAACGGGTAAGCACTTTTCGCATGATTTCCCTTTCTTTTTCCTTATCGATATATATGTCCATTTGAAGAACGTCGTTCCAATCGGTTTCGCGGAAGTCCTTCACTTGAGGTAACGGCAAGTCGACCAAACGAGCCAATTCGATTACCCGTTCGTCCACGTAATTTACCGTCATCGCTTCGGGAGTCATAAATGCACACGGGAAGCGTTCATTTTCTTCTTGATACCGTATCAAGGTTTCAATATCTTCGCGCGGAATTACGCTTTTGTGAATTACCTCATGCGCCGCATTTACGCAATAAGCTCCGTTCAAGGTGATGTATCCGTCAAATGTCAAATCGCCCAAATTGCCGATTTGTTTCAATGCTCTTCCCGTGGCAATGAATACCTTGATGTTTTTTCTTTTCAGTTCCGCCAATGCATTAATGGTCGATTGCGGTACGGTATGAGTTTTAAAACTCACCAACGTGCCGTCGATATCGAAAAAAATCGCTTTTACCATGTTTAATTATTTGTCGCAAATTTACCCGTTTTTTCGGGAATAACGGATATATTTACGTAAGTGATCGATTATGTGTCGGATAATTGTTTCACAAATCATTTGACCGGAATGTTGCCGAAAAAGCATAAAATTCCGATCTTTGACAAATCGGTTGATTCGAATGTTTTCGGAAAACATCGACATTATGATTAAAATCAAGATACATATGAGGATAAGAATTGTTTTGTTGTTGCTTTGTTTTTTTGTCGGTATTGCCCAAGGTCGTCCGACGGAAGATTATACCCGCCAAATTTTATTTGAAGCGGGGAAAGACGGATATCATACGTACCGTATTCCCGCGCTTGCGACCTCGAAAAACGGAACATTGCTCGCTTTTTGCGCAGCCCGTCAAGGACGGGGCGGCGATTGGGATCCCATCGATATCGTGATGCGTCGAAGGTCCGACGGCGGCAAAACATGGAGCCCCATGCAATTGATTGCCCACGGAGACGGTGTGCCTTGCGATAATGCCACCATTGTTATCGACGACGTAACGGGCGAAGTTCATTTGTTGTACCAAATCGACTATGCTCGTTGTTATTACATACGCTCCGCCGATGACGGAAAATCGTGGAGCAAGGCGGAGGATATAACGCATGTGATTGACAAATTTCAAAAAGTATATCCTTGGAATGTATTGGCGCCCGGTCCCGGGCACGGGATACAATTAACCAACGGACGATTGGTCGTTCCTTTTTGGTTATCGAACGGCGGTAAAAGTCATCATCCGTCCTGCGTGGTATCCGTGTACAGCGATGATCACGGACGTACATGGAAAGCGGGCGAAATAGCCGTACCCGACAACGATGTTACCGTTATTCCGAGTGAGACATGCTGCGTACAACTTGCCGATGGTCGCGTAATGTTCAATTCGCGTAACGAATCGCCCAATTATCGGCGATTGGTTACATACAGCGCCGATGGAGCGACGGGTTGGTCGCAACCGGTTTTTGCGGATGCTTTTTTCGAACCGATATGTCAAGCAGGCATGTGTCGCTACGATATGCAATCCGACAAATCAAAAAACGGTATCTTATTTTGCAATCCCGACAGTCGGCAATATCCCGGACCGGAATATCCGCCGGCAACTCCGCGTTCGGCCAAAAGTCGTCATCGCGTCAATCTCACCGTTCGCATGAGTTACGACGAAGGCGTTACATGGCCCGTTGCCAAAGTGATCGATCCGGGTATTTCGGGGTATTCCGACATCACCGTTACGACCGACGGTCGAATCCGGTGCTTGTATGAGGGAGCAACGGATACCGGCACCCGCTGCCTTATTTTGGTTTCATTTACGCTTGATCGGTTGACATCCGGGAAATACGGTTCCCCGATATTCGAATGATTCCGGAATTAACGCAAAGAGTTTTGTCGTAAAAAGTCGAAATAAATCGGGTTTACCATCCCAAATCCAATTCGAGTTGTCGCGGTTCGTTCGAGTGAATATCCGACAGATTGGAAACGCCGATACCCAACAATCGAATTCCCTTTCCTTCAATCGGAATCTCGTTAATCAACGTGCGCGAAACTTTTTGTAAGTCGGCATAGGTGTCAATCGTTCCGGTGACGGTTCGGCTGTGCGTGACGGTTTGATAATCATTGAAACGTACTTTCAATGTTACGGTTCTTGCCGTGACACCCAAGTCTTGCATATCCGAAAAAAGTCTTTTTTCGAGTCGATAAAGTTCGGTGATAACGGCAAAACGCGTGGTCAAATCGATTTCAAACGTATTTTCCGCGCTGACGGATTTACGGATGCGTTCAGGTTCCACTTTGCGACGATCGATTCCCCGAACAATATCGTAAAAGAAAAGTCCCCGTTTGCCGAATATCTTAATTATTTTGTCCAACTCGAGCGCATGCAAGTCGGAACCTTTGCATATTCCGGCTTTTCGAAGTTTATCGGCCGTAATATGTCCTATTCCGTAAAATTTGTCAATATCCAATGCATTCAAAAAGTCTTCGGCTTGATACGGTTCGATGACAAAAATGCCGTCGGGTTTACGTATATCCGAAGCGACTTTGGCCAAAAATTTGTTGTACGATACACCTGCCGAAGCCGTCAATTGTGTTTCTTCTTTGATACGTTGTTTAATTTCGAGCGCCGTTCGGGTGGCCGACTCGATACCCTTCTTGTTGCTCGTAACGTCGAGATAGGCTTCGTCCAACGATAAAGGTTCCACCAAATCCGTATATTCGAGAAAAATCCGACGAATTTGTTGCGACACCGCTTCGTATACTTTAAATCGGTGGGGACGAAAAATCAGATGCGGACATTTTCGCTGTGCCACGATCGACGGCATGGCCGAATGTACGCCGAATTTGCGAGCCTCATAGCTGGCGGCAGCCACCACGCCGCGAGAAACAGCCCTTCCCACAACCACCGGCTTTCCGCGAAGTTCGGGAAAATCACGTTGTTCTATGGACGCATAAAAAGCATCCATATCGATGTGTATAATTTTACGTACATCCATGTCGCAAAAATAATGCTTATTAACATTGCGATTTAATTCTCGAAATTTATCTTTGTATCTTATTAATGGTTTAACTTTCAAGATCGGAATGATAACAATGAACACACGAAGAAATTTTCTGAAAAAAGCAGTTTTGGGCGGTATTGCGTTAAGTATATCCGATATTACGGCATCGGCCGTGAGTATTCCGCAATCGTCGCGAATAACGTTACAAAAAGATGATGTTATTTTGTTTCAAGGCGATTCGATTACCGATGCCGGTCGGAGCAGGGATACCAAAACGCCCAATACTTCTCCCATGATGGGCAGCGGTTATGTCATGTTGGCTGCCGGCGAATTGCTTTTCAAATATCCCGAACAAAATCTGACCATTTACAACAAGGGAATCAGCGGAAATAAAGTATATCAATTGGCTGAACGTTGGGATGCCGATTGTATCGATTTAAAGCCGAACGTGTTGGGTATTCTGATAGGCGTTAATGACTTTTGGCATACCAAAACGAATAACTATAAAGGAACCGTAAAAAATTACGAGGATGACTATCGTGCGTTGCTGGTGCGTACCCGAAACGCTTTGCCCGACGTGAAATTTGTCATCGGCGAACCTTTTGACGTTAAGGGTGTCAAAGCGGTCGACGATTCGTGGTATCCGACATTCGACAAATATCGCGAATCGGCGCGTAAACTGGCGGAAGAATTTAATGCCGTTTTTATTCCTTACCAAAAAGTGTTTGATGAAGCTCAAAAACATGCTCCCGGAGCATATTGGACACACGACGGCGTTCATGCGTCGTTGGCCGGCGCGCAACTGATGGCCGACGCTTGGATGAAGGCCGTTAAGTGATCGGTTTTTCAAAACAGCTTTGTTATATTATTGTACATTAATGATTGCTGATTCGGTAGATAACGGAATCGGCGGGCTTCGGATAAATGATAACGGGATCGGATGTAAGAAACACATCGTCGGCTGATGCTCCATATACGTCGCTGCTGAAGGAATAAGTGACGGTTACGGTATAAATTCCCGCTTGGTCGGCGTCTATTGAGGAATCGCTTCCGATATCGATTCCGTCCCTTTTCCACCGGAAAGAAGTTACACCGATTATAAACGGTGACGTAAGAATTGCTCCCACGCAATTATCGCCCGTGATTGAAATATCCGGAACCGATAAGGTGAGGTAAATTTTAATGCGTCCGGCACCGCCGTTTCCTCCGTGTCGTACACCTCCGGCTGCATCCGGTGATTTTGCACCCCCACCTCCGCCTCCCGGATCGTCACCGGTCATCGCATTTGTGGCACCTGAAGCTTGGTGGATTGCCCCTGCACCACCGGTGCCGCCTCCTTCGCTGCCTCCGGCACCGCCGGTAGATCCCGAACTTCCTATTTTACCATCCATCCCGTTTCTTCCGGCGCTCATCGAACCGGCAGCACCTCCGCCACCTCCCGAATCTCTTATCGGACCGGTGCCATTTCCGTTTCCGCCCTTACCTCCATTAAATGCATTTTCAACAGGATAACAATCCGATTTTTGTCCTCCCTGTCCTCCTCCCGTTGAATTGTTTGATCCTCCTTTTCCTCCTGCGGCTTTTAGAAGGAGAACGGTACCCGCTTCGACTGTTGACGCGATGCCGTCTTTGTTGTCGAGACCTCCGCTTCCGCCTCCGCCAACCGTTAATTTTAACCGTTGGTTATCATCTGTTTCATTTATGATCATTGTATTTTTGGAGTAAGCCCCGCCACCGCCACCGCCGGTGGTTTGTCCATTCTCGGAAGAATAGCCTCCACCGCCTCCGCCACCCCAACCTTCGGTCATAATCGTATTCACGCCATCGGGGATGGTGAATGAATGTGTCATCGAGTTATATTGTAAAATCACTGTTTGTTGTGCCGTAACTTCAATACCATATATGTCGGTTATTGATAATATGCCGACTAAAAGGTGACATTTAATTTTATGGAAATAAATCCCGGTTATTTTTTTTCGGTCTTCTTTGTATTTTGTATGATACATAACTGTCACATAATCGCAAAGACATCTTGTAGCAAATCGAATTGTGCAAAGTTATAAAAAATAACATTAAGACTATTGTGATAGTTTAAAATTTAACAAAAAATATCAAACTTGAGGTTCTGTTTCCCGATAATCGCTTAACCGCGATAATTTGATAACACCATGATTTACATATTTTTTGTATTTCTCTTTTCCGGATAAGTTTAGTGAACAAAATACGACATAATAGTTGTTTTCGCAGTACGTAATTTTATATTTTTCGCAATTTGTTCGTTTACACTTAATTTTTTTGGTTCAAGACAACTGCGAAAATAATATCTTCATAAAGTTATCTTGAACTTCAATATAATCGGATCTTATGTGAACAATTTCTTGCTCGTAATGAATAATGCATTCCGATAAGTTAAACAAATTTATGGCTTGTTGGATGAAATATTTATATATTAACAATTACACGGAAATTTATCGTTTTCTGTCGCTGCTTTCATCATCCAATATCGATTTTTGACACTTCAAATATACTCATTAACGGAAAAAGATACACCAATCCGTGCAAAAAAGAAACTTTTTGTTTTATTTTGCGTAATAGATAGCGTCAAGTAATATTCGATAAACAAATGATCAGTCATATCAATAAAATGTAAAGCCATGTTCAAGAAGTATTTTTTATGTATGTCGCTACTGTTAACCGCATTCGGCATACAAGTGTTTGCGAGCGGCATACAGGTGCAGGGCACCGAGGTAACCACCAACAAGGCCACAAAAACCGCGCAAGTGAAGTTTACCCTCACGTGGGACCATTCGTGGCGCGTAGCCGATGCCCCCGGCAATTATGATGCCGCTTGGGTATTTATCAAATATCGCACCTTGCCGGGCGAAAATTGGAATCATGCCTATATTTCCACCAATGGCACTAACACCACGCCTCCGGCATCGCATGTAGTGCCGACCGATGCCACGATGAAGATCGGCAACGCCATTCGCGTGGTCAACAATGCGCAAACAACCGTGGGGGTGGGAGCTCTTATTTTTCGCAAGACGGCCGGCAACGGATCCGTTACTTTCGAAGAAATAGAGTTGACTTGGGATTTTACCAAAAACGGATTGAGCGGCGGTGAGCAGGTGGAAGTGTGCGTGCTGGCTACCGAGATGGTATGGATACCTGCGGGAGCATTTTGGTTAGGCGACTATACTTCGAACGGACGCTTCAGAATCAACCCGTCGAACGGATATTATACCGGCGGTGTAAGACCGGATGCTCCGTTTAATGTAACTGGTGATGCTATACCTAATTATTTTTCGAATTATACGAAACTAAATAACTATTCCAACTCTACCACCAATACTTACTTTCTTACTCCTCAGACTCTCGGAAAACATTTGGCGAGCGATAATTCATTGTTTACCGGTTATGATGATGCTAATCCATCGAACAGAGGAACACTTTTACTCAGTAGTACTAATACAGTCAATGACGATGCTATGGGTTCTTCAATACATGCTAATTATCCTCGAGGCAACAAGGCTTTCTTTTGCATGAAATACGAGATCACACAGGGTGAATACCTGCAATTTCTGAATAAAAATCTGCTTACGGTGAAAAATGCCAAAACATATTTTCCCGCCGAAGTGCAACAACCCGGGGGACGTTATGCCATTCAAATAAAGGATGGAACGGGCGTGGGAACGATCCCTACCGAATATGAATTGAAAGACGCGAATGACGCTTATCTCCCTTGCGGGTACCTCGGCACCAAGGATATTACGGCTTGGTTGATTTGGGCAGGATTGCGCCCCATGACCGAGCTGGAATACGAAAAGGCATGCCGCGGAACAAATATGGTTTCGGCAACGAATGAAAAGGGGCAATATGCTTGGGGCAATGTGGATGCTATTCCCGCCTTAGGGTTAGCCAATCCCGGAATGTCCAACGAAGCGCCTTCAAACTCGGAAGGTAATATTATGGTACAAGCCTCTGCCGGAACAGGTACCGCCATCGGCAACGGAGTTAACAGCTTCGGCCCCATGCGTGCGGGAGGCTTTGCCACACCGGTGAGCGGCCGAGTAAAGGCAGGAGCTTCCTATTACGGTGTAATGGAAATGTCAGGCAATATGTGGGAAAGGTGTATTACGATAGGGATCAATGACGGACGAGCTTTTCAAGGCAACATCGTTAATGGTCACGGGAATGGAGAAATAGGTGTAGGAACCGCTCCCGAATTGCCTACGGGTGGAAGTTGGCCTGCCGTAACGGGAGCGGGATTGGGTTTCCGCGGCGGAAGCTATTTGGATCCTTCGGCGCGTGCAAGGGTATCCGATCGGTACTATATCAATCTTTCGAATACCACGCGCCAACCTTGCTTCGGCGGAAGAGGCGTGCGATCGGATTTGTAAGTCGTACAGACCTAACAGGTTTTTGAAACCTGTAGGCGGGCTGTTAAAAATTCAATGATCGATTTTATATATGCGTTCCTTTTTAGGCCGGAGCCGGAGACCCCGGTAAGGCCGAAGGCCTTTGAGCATTAGCCCGGGGCATCGCCCCGGTAAGCCGAATATGAAAATTTCGGTAAGCCCCAACGGGGCGAAAGCAAATAAAGCCGAATATGTCGCAAGCATTATCCAAAGTATACGTCCACATGACATTCAGCACCAAGGAACGTTACCCGTTTATTGACGACGGTGTCGGCGAACGATTGTGGAAATATCTCGGCGGTATTTGCAAAGGAATGGAATGCAATCCGATAAAAGTCGGCGGTTGCGCCGACCATGTTCACATTCTTTGCCTGTTGTCAAAAAAGATCACCCAAATCAAATTATTGGAAGAAGTAAAAAAACAATCCTCCAAGTGGATAAAAACTATCGATGCCAAATACTCCAAGTTTTATTGGCAGGAAGGATATGGGATATTCTCGGTTAATCCGTCCGAAATTGACGTTGTTACCGAATATATCGCGAATCAAAAAACACATCATCAAAAACGGACATTTAAAGACGAATTTTTGGCGTTTTTGAAGAAATATCAGGTAGAATACGATGAGAAGTATATTTGGGATTGAGATTCGTATCGGACGCGCTCCAAGACCTTCAGCCTTGCATCAATTCGCGTATTCGGCTTATAGGGCGATGCCCTATGCTATTGCTTGCAGGCCTTCGGCCTGCCGCACCGCCGGTCATTTTCGCCTCATCCCGTCATATATCAAAATATACTAAAAGCCGCCGTCACTTTGAATCGTTTTCGCCATATACCGTTCCTCTTGTTCTTGTTGGTTTTCCTGCAAGCCGGGCCTGTGGCATGGGCGCAAGATGGAGACCCGACGAATATCTTTTGCGGCGGCGACAAATCAAAGCCGGCTTCGGGCACATCCTGCACCATCGTACTATCGGAGGATTTCGGCGAAAATATCTCCGTGTATAAAGGCGGCAATGTTTACGACATGTATCTCGCCATGTTCTGTTCGGCCGCTACACAACTTGTGGCCGACGGCGAAACGCCGTTGAGTCTTTTTAAAGGCGGGCCGAGCATTGCCGGCATGGTATTCGTTGCTTGCGCCTCCGACCGGCAGCTTTGTCCTCCCGACGAAGTTTGCAAGACGATCGCCGGTTTTTCGGGTGGCCCTTCGCATGGCATAGATTTGGTCAGTTGTGCGCTTCCGGCCATTTTAACATCCGAGGATGAGCCGATGAGCCTCTATAAAGGCGGACCGAGCAATGATCTTTCTGTCGCCTGTCTTGAAAAACCCGCCATCATCGAAGTTAATTTACCCATATACCAAGGCGGTCGCAGTCGTCCCGACATTGTCGACTGTTTCTACGGCTACCAATTGGGGCCGACCACCGCTTACGGAGGCAGCATTTCGCGACCGTTTTTGCCGTCGTGCGAAGCCCTTACATTCCCCGGCGGCGGACCGTTCTTTGGCGGTTCATCGCGTGTGATGATGTCGGAAACAGCCTGCCATGAGATTATTTTTGAAGGCGGCGGCGATATGTACCGCAGCGGCAAATCCGAATTTACGGCCGTTACCTGCAGTGATACGCTCACCTTGGGCGAACCCCTTGGCGGATATTTCCGCGGCGGCCCGAGCCGCGACGGCAATGTCGATTGTGTGGCGCCTCCCTGCATGGATTTGGAAGAGGCGACCATCACCACCAAAAATGCCCTGCCGGTATGCGCCGGAAAAACCGTCATATTGGAATCGTCGAAAGCCGATCATTACCTGTGGCAACGCTATGACGGCACCGATTGGGTGTTTTATTCGGAGGCCCCGACCATAACGATTACCGAAGATATCGACATCATTCACGACCTCCGACTGATCGGCTACGGCTTGAAAGCAGGTTGTGTCGACACCTCCGAAGTATTCCGCGTCGAATTTGTCACCGACATTCCCAAGCCGACCATCACTGTTGACGGATCAATCACCGTATGTATCGACGGTTCGGTGGCATTACGTTCTTCACCGTCGCAAGAATACCGATGGAGCAACAATGCTACTACTCCCGTTATTTGGGTGCCTTATGCCGAAATCGGCCCCGTGTCGCGCGAATATACGGTAACAATCACCGACGCAAACGGTTGTTCGGCCGTTTCTGATCCCGTTACTTTATTTGCGGGGAATTCTATCGCATTACCCTCCGCAGGCATCATCACCAACAGCCCGACTCCCGTCGAAATATGCGCGGGCAACAATGCGGTGTTGACAGCTCTGCCGGGTTACAACGATTATTTCTGGTCGGACGGAACGGCACATGCCTCGTCCATCGTAGTCGACAAAGCGGGCAAATACACCGTTCGCGTCAAGGATGAAAATAATTGCGAGGTTACGGCCGATTCGGTCGAAGTGATCGTTCATTATGTGAAACCGGAAATCACTGCCGCATCGCGTATCGTTTGCAACGGCAACGATCTGCAATTATCGCTTGCGCCGCATCGCAACGGCATACGTTGGTACCGGACAGGCGACGCAACGCCGATCGGGTCGGGGGCGACCGTCGATGTTAATGCGGCGGGCGACTACTATGCATCGATCGACACGCTCAACTGCACTTTCTATTCCGATGTCTTTACGGTCAGCGAATCAGCTATCACCACCGTCATCAAACGTTCGCAAGAGCATCTTTGCGAAGGCGGTTATGTATCGCTTGAATCTGAGAATGAAGCAACCGTGCAATTTTGGTACTTTAACGACGAAACGCAACCGATTTCCGGATCGTCAACCATCGATGTGATCCGTCCGGGTATCTATAAATTGGTGACGATGAACAAAGACGGTTGCCGCGATTCGGCTACGTTCGATCTTGTCGAAAAACCGATCACGCTCATTCCGCGAATCTCTTATGCCCCCGGCAGTCTCAATTTCTGTCCCGACAAGTCGACAACCCTCGCCGTCGACGCCAACGAATCGCTTTCGGGCTTGCATATCGAATGGAGTAACGGTGAAACCGGCGCAAGCATCGTCGTTTCCGATTCGGCCCGCTACAGCGCCGCAGTTACCGATGCCAACGGTTGTCCGGCGTTATCCGACACCGTACATGTGACCATATACCCGACATTAAAACCCGAAATAAGTACAAGCACCGGTAAAACCGTCATTTGCGGAAACGAAACGTTACAATTGCTCGCTATTCCTATTTCCGAAAACAACGGCTATCAATACCGATGGTCGAACGGGGCAACCACACCCCACATCGATCTCGTTTCCGGCGAGGAAGGCGACTATTTCGTGGAAATCACTACCGCCGAAGGATGTACCTTTAAATCGGACGAGACACTGATCACCGTCGCGTCTGCACCCGCCAAACCTGCAATTACCGCATTGTCGCCTTTCGTTGTCAAAAACGATACTGTTTGGATATGCCCCAACCAATACGGAACCGTAACGTTGGAATCGTCAACCGCATCCGAATACTATTGGTCGAACGGCGTCGAATCGCTGAAAATTACGCCCGACACCATCGGTAAATTCGCCGTAACGGTTGTGTACGATTCGGGTTGCGAAGCCGTGTCGGATACCGTGGTGATCGCTTTACGCGCCAACGATGTGTTTGTTGCCTTGACGGAAACGGACGATCATCTCTGCCCCGACGGAAAAGTGCACCTGACGGTGGTCGACGGCGACGAAAATCAAATCACGGGCGGTATCAAATGGTTCGAACGGTTAGACGACAACAATACGATTTCGTTGGGAACCACGAATATTTTGGAAGTAACTGCGGCCGGAAAATATTTCGCCGTGGTGGAATTGGCCGGCAGTTGCACCGAAACCACCGATCCGTTCGAAATATTCGCTTACGAAAGCATCAAGCCGGTTATCTATCCTTCGGGATTGATCAACCTCTGTCCGTACGATTCGGTGAAACTTCAAGCTCCGGATGGGGTTGCATGGGCATGGGTTAAAAACGCCGACGAACAATCGATCTCCGACGAACAATCGATGTGGGTAAGAACCGACGGCAGTTATGCGGTTACCGTTACCGACATCTTCGGGTGCATCCAAACCTCCGATCCCGTAACGGTCAACGTGTACGCCGAACGTTTCCCCGTTGTCACTTTCTCGGCCGACACCGTTTGCCAAGGCGAAGTAGTGAAGATTTGGGGGCCGATAGAGGGTAAAAGCTTTATATGGAATGACAACAAGGCCCTCACCGGTCAAGAGCTTGTGTTCAACGACGCAAGCCTTACGGGAAACCGCCGCTATTATGTGGAAGTAACCTACGAAGACGGTTGCGTCTACGAGTCGCCTGTGGCGAGCTTCCGGGTAAACCGCAAACCGAACGAACCGGAATTCGTGCGCGTAGGTTCTAACCAAATATGCCCTGAGCGTTCGGTCGCTTTGGCGCTTTACGCATCGGATGATTTAACATACGTTTGGGAATACTCCGAAAGCGAGGACGGCCCTAAAACGATTATACCCACAGACTTCACCACCATCGTCGCGGACAAAGCGGGTTGGTACACCGTCACCGGCACGGTGATCACCACCGGTTGCAGCAACACATTCACCGAGTATGTCAACCTGTCGCCGGCATCGGTCGAAATCAGCCCCGGAGGCCCCGTCAATCTTTGCGAAACAGGCAGAGTGAAACTGACGGCATATACTGCGGAACCGGACGTTACCTATCTGTGGAGTACGGGCGATACCACAAAATCCATTTATGTAAATTCTCCCGATAAATACTACGTTACAATATTCAAATCCGTCGCCCACCCCGTAACGGGCGAGCCGTTCACCTGCTCGATACAGTCGCCGTCGGTAACGGTTACCTCCGCATCATTGCTGCCTGCACCCGAAATTTCGCCAAAAGGACCGCTCACACTCTGCGAAGGCGGAAAAGCAACGCTCACCACCGGCGGTTCGCCCACCAACACATACCAATGGTACAAAAACGGCGAGCCGATGAATATGACTTCGCATATATTGGAGGTGAAGGAATCGGGCGAATATTACGTCACTTTCGTGGATAAAACCTGTACGCTGACATCGAATTCGATACGTGTGACCGTGAACCCGATGCCCGAAGTGAGAATCATCCCCGGCGGAACGCAGACCATTTGTGCGGGGCAAGAGGCCACATTGACGGCCGTGGCGGGAGGAAGCAACCCGAGTATGGAATACACATACTTGTGGTCGCCGACAGGAGAAACTACACAAAGCATTAAAGCCGCCCCGGGCACCTACATGGTGACAGCGACGGCAAAAGGTTGCAGCACGGTTTCGACTCCGACGGTAGTGAGTTTGGCGACGGGCGGCCAAACAGCGCCCGCACCGACGGTACCCCCAGTTACCGTTTGTTCCGGCGAAAAGGCCATGCTTGTTCCCGTTTCGAATAATCCCGATTTAGAATACACGTGGTGGGATACCGCTGCCGACGGCACTCCCGTCGGGGACGGACCTTCGTTCGAAACCACGGAACTTACCTCCGATTTCGAAATTTGGGTAAGCGCCCATTCCGAAGCGTTGTGCGAAAGCCCGAGAACCAAAGTAATAGCAAGAGTGGGGCAAAAAGCAAATATTGTGTTCGCTTCGCCCGGCGTATTGTGTACATCCGATGATCCCGTCACTCTTCAAGCCGCTCCTGAGGGGGGCGATTTCGTCGGAGACGGCGTCACGGGCGATCGCTTCGATCCTCGTGCAGCGGGTTCGGGATTACATAAAATATATTATACATTGAACCCGGACGGATGCGCTTCCACGGACAGTATCGAAATAGATGTGAAACAGGCTCCGAACGTCGATTTGTCGGCAATCCCGAGAAACGTGTGCGCCGGAAGCGACCAATTTACGTTGGATGCCGTGCCTGCGGGCGGAATTTTCCGCGGCAAAGGCGTTGCGGGAACAACGTTTGATCCCGCAACGGCGGGCGTTGGGGCGCATTGGGTGGCTTACACCTATACCGTCGACGGAAGCGAATGCATCGGCAAAGACTCCGTGATCATTAACGTCCACGCTCCCGATCCGAAGATCACCAATGTTCAATCAACGGTAAACCCCGACACCAGACCTTTCGAACTCACGGCACTCCCCCCGGGAGGTGATTTCTACGGTGACGGCGTGGTCGGCCCCGAAAACGGAGTATATTCTTTCTATCCTTCAATGGCCCTAAACGGCGCCAATATCGTCACCTATGTGTATGTCGACGAATACGGTTGTTCGGGTACGACGAGTATTATCATTGCAGTGAGCGGCGATCTGAGTGTGGATATGTCCGACACACCCGATGCGGTTTGCGAGGGTGAAACGCTGACACTCACCGTACCGTCTTACGAACCGCGCGGAGTTACTCCCGACAGCGTATGTTGGTTACTCGACGGAGAATATTTCGATCCGACAACGCCCGTAACTTATGCGGACAACAGAAAGAAATTGACATACAAAATAGTGATCGGCGCGAACGAAAAAGAGAGCCCCGAGGTGTATATTACGGTAAATGCCGTACCGCTCGTGGGCAACATTACGGGATTGCAAACCTTGTGTGTCGGCGAAACATTGAATCTCACGGCTCCGGAGATTACCGAAAGAGGCACGCCGGCAGCTCCCCGATATTGGATGTTGGCGAACGAACGCATCGATGATATATCAACGCATGAGTTCACAATTGACGACAACGGAAAAACGCTGAAGTATGTGGCCGAATCGGCTTGCGGAACGGGAGAAAGCGCTGCCGTAACGATCGTGGTGCATCCGTTGCTCACGCCTTCGGTATCGGGCACGTTAGCCATTAATTGCGCCAACAGCGAAGAAAATTATACCGTTACCGGATTGCCCGGAGCGATTTCAAATTATACATATCTGTGGACAATTGTCGGAGGTTCGATTTTGGATGATGCCGACGCCGACCCGTCAACCGTACTTGTAAAATGGACGCGCACGGGCGCCGATACGTTATCATTATCTATCACCGATAAAACCACGGGGTGCAACGCTTCGGCCGAAACTGTCGTTACCGTAGCCGGTGCAGCGCCGACATTCGTTGTTACCAACCCTGAGCCTGCTTGCAGCAGCACCGAATTTGATCTTGCCGATGCTGTTCCGGTCAATGCTTCGGTCGATTACATTTTCTACGAAGGCGATCAAACAACAACGCTTACTTCGACCATGGTCGAAACAACCTATCCCGGTGCATATTATTATGTACGAGCCGTTGACAATACCAATACGGCCCGATGCAGAAGCGAGTTATATCCTATATTCATTGCGGGAAAGGCATTGCCCGAAGTAAGCTTCGCGCAATCGAATTTCGATGTTTGCAACGGAGCACATACGCCCGTCATTATCTTTAACTCCACCATTTCGGGAAGTACATTCGCATGGACGAACAATACTCTCGACATCGGTTTGCCGGCAAGCGGAACGGGCACAAGTTTGCCGTCATTCCAAGCCGCCAATACCGGCAACACGGCAATAACCGCCGGCATCACCGTCACCCCTACGGGTAACGGATGCGTCGGGCTGCCGAAGTCGTTTACTGTTACGATACACCCCTCGCCCGCGCTCACGCTTGTTAATGACACCATGCGCGTTTGCAGCGCGGCCGATCTCACTTCGGTTGTTTCCGTCAACACTTCGGTCGATTACCTTTGGTTCCGCAGCGACGGCACCACAACGGTAAACACGCCCGCCGCCGAACCGATCGGCGAAGGCGATACATTAACCTATTACGTGCGGTCGCAACTCACCGCCCCTCCGAGATGCCTCAGCGCTTTGACACCGTTTACCGTTATCGGTCGCTCATTGCCCGTGATCACCGTCACCGATCCGTCGACGTTATGTCAAGACTCGATAATCAACTTGAAGAAAACTGTTTCTTCGAACGTTCCGGTCGATTACACATTCTTCAAATCCGATCAAATTACCCCGGTAGATGATCCTGAAAAGGTGTTCCCCGGCATAGGTTCCAACATATATTACATCGTGGCAACCGACCGAGCAACGGGATGCGACGCTGCATTGCAGGCTGTGAGGGTTAACGTGCAGAAAAGGCCCGTTGCCCGGATCGAAGCGGAAGACGATGATGGTCAATTTTGTTACAACACCTCTATCGAGCTGCATGCCAAAACGGATGCAGGCACCATAAGTTGGGTAGGTTGGTACGACGAAAAAGGGCAGGCTAACAACACCGACCGATTCGGCGATACGCATATTGCCGACGTAACATACCGTCCCGATATATCGCTCATCGGAAAAACAGTTACGTTGAAATTGCGGGTGCAAGACCAAGTGTGCGGCTATTTGGATACGGCGAAAATCGAGTTGTTGATTCTCCCGTTGGCTACCGATGCCGAGCTGACCATTGTCGACCAACC
>JAVBNP010000126.1:0-20548 GCA_031551455.1 Bacteroidales bacterium
TGTACGGGATCGTTTACGACGAGTTTATGCGTATTCATGCGGTTTTGACCGACGATATCGTTTACCGAACTTTCCGTAATCGGTTGGTATCTGATTTGTCCCTTCAAACGATAAAAATTCGGCGTAAATCGTCCCGCATCATTTCCGTAATGCTCGGCGTCGGAAACAAATTCAATGTCTTTTCCGTCAAAGGCATTCGGTTCCCACAACATCCAAAGACTCTCGTATCGCGATTCTCTCCGGATTTCCTCTTTGACGATATTTCCGGCTAATTTACGATCGGCCGTTTGCCCGGCAACCATTTGCCCGAACATATTCGATAACGTATTTACCGTTGATACCGGATCCTCGAAAAGTTTCGATACGTCGGCCGCGTAATTTCGGGCAGTAATTCGTAGCCGTTCTTCACATTCTTTTTTCAATTCGGCTTGATACCAAATATGCGTAAAAACGCAAATGGTGATCAAAACAACAAGTGAAACGGACAATACGCTTGCAATCAGTTTGGTGCGCAGTTTTAAGTTGCGAAATAATTTTGACATTACGATAAATTGTTTTCAATGAAGCAAAACGTTCATCGGATTGAATATGAACAATTCCGCTTGCTGTTTGTTTACACCCGTATTTATATTGATATAACGTTATTCGGTTTTCTTTAACGGAATTACCATGGTGAGTACGCGTTGAAGAACGTTCTCTTTGTTGAAAATCGGCAAATATTCCAACTTTACGGGCGTTTGATCAAGATCCGTATAAGTTGTTACTTGTTCGCCCGAAAGCAATTTCCCCCAAACTTGAGTGCCTTTTGTTTCTCCGTCGGGATAAGTTTCGACAAACGAATGTCCGACAAAATCCGATTCGGATGCATTGCCGAAAATCCCCAATACCTTTTTATCGATGGAAATCAATGTGCCGTTTGCGGAAAACTCGACGGCATGGAATGTTTTTACGATCGATTCGTACAATCGACCTGCCTCGAATTCTTTTTCCTCGCTTTGACGCTGTAATTCTTTCATTTTTTCCAACGTCCCCGAAAGTTCCGATTCTCTGCGACGCATCTCCTCTTGGGTGGCCTGCATTTCTTCCATGTTTTGGCGAAGTTCTTCTTCCTGTCCGGCCATTTCTTCGCTTTGTATTTTCGAAATTTCCAAAAGCTTGTTGGTGCGAATGTTAATTTTTACCGAACCGATGGTTGATGCAATACTTTCGGCCACCTTTTCGATAAATTCTCTTACGTGAGGTTCAAATTCCGTAAAAGCGGCAATCTCCATCACACCGTATATTTCCTCATTCACGATGAGCGGGGAAATAAACAATGCACGCGGCGTATTGTCGCCCAACCCCGACGTAATATGAATATAATCTTTGGGAAGTTTGGTCATGTAGATGCTTTGGCGTTCCAGAAAACAGGTACCCACCAAACCTTCGCCCAAGTTGATCGTTTTTTCGACGTATTTTCGACGTTCGTAGGCATAACAGGCTTTCAACTCGAGTACCGCCCTTTCGGGATCCTCGTCGTTTAAAATGAAAATACCGCCTTGATTGGCTCCGATATATTTCACCAAATTGCTGATGATGGAACGGCAAAGCTCCTCGATATTATCGTTGTTGGCGCGCAGCAATTCGGCAAATTTGGCCAACCCCACGGTAACCCAATTGCGGCGCTCATCTTCTTGTCGGCGTTTTTCTTTTTCTTTTTCGGCTTCTTGCAGATTGGAACGCATCTCGAGCATTGATTTTCCCATGGTGTCTTTTTCGCCCAATAATTCATATTCCGTATTCAATTCGCCTTTGCCGATGTGATCGGCGAAGACGACGATATTTTTGAGCGATTCGGTCAATTTACACAATCGACGCATTACTCGAGCCAACTCATGTCCGCCTTTTTGAAACTTTTCGTTGAAAGTGATGTCCACATCACCCGACGATAATGAATCTACTGTGTTAAACATTTCGTTCAAAGGTTTTTGCATTATATTGGCAATAATGCCGTATGCGAGGAAAATAACGGCAACGGCATACGGTGCGGCCCAAACCAAATGTATCAACCCTCTGGCTCCCACGATAAGTCCCATGATAACGGCGTTGAGAATCGGGAAGGTCATAATGGCAACAATGCTGAAAACGATGCTCTTTTTAAACAACAATCTGGCTAATCCCACGGCTCCGACTCCCGCCGCCAGAATAAGTAAAACGCCTGTAAAAAGAACTGAATTTGACATGGTTTGTAATTTATTTTGATGATGCAAAAATGTTTATCGATTCTTGATATCAAAGTCTTTGCGAATAGTTTCGCATACTTCAAATTTTCGTATCGGGCCGTTCGGACAATGTGTCGTCAAAAATGTCTCTTTTCGCCAATCGTTCCGTTACGGCCGAAATCTTCGATTCGGAGTTTGAATTTCGATAACCCGTTTTCTTTATACGTAAGATATACAAAAAGGTTTACCGATGAGCACTCAATATACACTTTATTGTGTAAAAAGTTTACATTTAATTCTCATATTCGTTCGACGGAGCGGCATTTCATCGCCTTTATCGTACTTCAAGCGCGTCAATATCTCGTTTTATTCGGGATGTTTTTGTTTAAATGCCAACAATTATTCGGCAGATGAAAGCAGAATATCGTTTACGCAATTATGTACGAAGAATTTTGGATACGAACCATCCGGGGCTTTGCGGTGAATCAAAAAAGACCGATTCTTCCGAATAAGTTTTCTCTCTTTCCGGAACGAATAAGAGAAGTGTATTCCGAAACGGGTATCCTGTGTTGGATAAAATTGTGTTCCGTTTCCCCCGTAAGCGTATTGAAAATGATTTTACGCCCGCTGTTGCCTCCGACATTCGACAGAACAATCGGTATCTTAAACTCGTTAAGGATTTCTAGCGCCATTCGTGCATTACGTCGACCGATGTGGAAATTGGTCGGTGTACCCGAAAGAACTTCCGCTCCTCCGAACACTTTCGCCACAATGTTTTCGTATTTGCTTCCGAAATTCAGCAATTCTTCCAAGATACGTATGGTAGCCAAGTTTCCGTATTTCATGGTCGACAAATCATGGCCGTTCCATTGCGGCAATATGAAGGGGTTGATGGCCCCTTGTTGCAAGACGGGGTCGTACAAACAAACCGAAACACACGAGCCCAATACCGTATTTACGATGCAAGGAGATTTATCTGCATAAATATCGGCGGGATACAATAAATGCTTCGGGAGGGGCTTCATTATATGGCTTAAAACTTATCTTAATACCAATACGCAAAAAGCGAGCAAAAGTTTCAAGCCGAAGAAAATATTTTGAAAATGCCGGATAAATTTTTAATGTATCGAAATTATTGTTATGATCACTTATTTCCAAAACGAAAAAGATATACTTATTTTGCAGAAGAATCTATTTGACGGTGAGTTTGTTATGTGAACGAAAGCAAGTTTGTTTGTCGATGACGGAAAACCCGGCTATCTTTGCGGGATATCATTGCCTCGGGATGTGCGTGTTCGAAGTCGATGCAGTTATAAAGCCGAACAAAAACGTTGTCTGCGGCAAACGTTTGGAGAAAAAACCGACCTTAACAATAAGAAATAAACATAAACGTATGAAAAGAATAGTGTTTTTTATATTGCTGATAACATCGGCATTACATGCAACGGGCCAAAACCTCGAATATGCCAAACAAGTCGTCGAGAAACTATCATCACCCGAATTCAGCGGCAGAGGTTATGCCGATAAAGGGATTAATTTGGCTGCCGAATACATCAAAAAACAATTTGTCGGCATGGGAGTAAAACCGTTCAACAAAGATTATTATCAACCGTTTCAAATAACCGTGAATACGTTTCCTTCGACCATGAAACTTCAAATCGACGGTACGGAGCTTATTCCGGGCGAAGAATATTTGATTGCGCCGTCATCCCCGTCGTTGAAAGGAGAATATGCCGTATATGTAATCGATAAACAAGACTTGCTCGATGACGACCGGGTAAAAGCCTGCGTGGAATCGGCTTCCGGAAAGGTATTGATCATCGACGAACGAAATTTTAATGTCGACGATAAAGAGAAAGTGCAAAAAGCGGACGAATCCATCAAATTTTTGAGATCCGATGCGCAAGTTCCGACCGTTGCCACGATTGTTTTCTCGAAAGACAGGCCGATATGGCACATTGCCCGTCGGCAATCTTCGAAACCCGTGTTTATCGTTCACAAGCAGCTCGACGTAAAGAACATTAAAAAAGTGAAATTCGACGTAAAAGCCAAATTGGTCGATTACCAAACGAGGAATGTTATCGGCTATATCGAAGGAAAAGAAAAGCCCGATTCGTTTTTGGTTATCCTCGCGCATTACGATCATTTGGGAAAAATGGGCGCCAAGACATATTTTCCCGGCGCCAACGACAATGCCACCGGGATTGCGATGATGTTGAACATGGCAAAATATTATACGGCAAATCCGCCAAACTATTCGATGGCATTTATGGCCTTATCGGCCGAAGAAGTCGGAATCGTCGGAGCGAGATATTATACGGAGCATCCGTTTTTTGCGCTCGACAAAATCAAGTTTTTGGTAAATTTCGATATGGCCGGAACGGGAGATGAAGGAATCAAGGTCGTTAACGGAAGCGTGTATCAAGACAAATTTGATTTGTTGACAAAGATAAACAACGATAACGGTTACGTGAAAACGGTTGAAACAAGAGGTGAGGCATGTAACAGCGACCATTGCCCGTTTCACGAAAAAGGCGTTCAGGGTTTCTTCATCTATACCATGGGCGGAACCCAAGCGTATCACGATATTTACGATCGATATGAATTATTACCGTTTACGGCATTTGATAATTATGCAAAATTGATGATCAAATTTTTCGACGATTTGATGGATCATCGATGATTTATTTTTTGAGAGAAAGGCATTGATCGGTAGGTTTTTACTCGAGAAATCGGCACAATCTTAAATAACCGTAATCGATATTATTAGGTTTTATTTTATCTTTGCGACACGATTTAACTAAAAAGTAACACTATGTCTGTTTCCCGTTTCGGCGTATCATTGGAATCCGAATTGCTTGACGCTTTGGATCGCTATGTTGCGGAAAATAATTTTCCGAACCGCTCGCAAGCCATTCGACAATTGATTGAGCGAAATTTGGTGGAAAAAAAGTGGCAATGCAATCATACGGTTGCCGGCGCCGTTATGTTGGTATACGACCATCACAAACGGGATTTGGGTCGAAAAGCAGCAGACATTCAACACGATTATTTTAAAGAAATATTGGCCGTACAACATTTCCATCTTTCACACGAAACCTGTATGGAGATCATTGCCGTAAAAGGACATGCCTATCGATTGACCGAATTGTCCGATAAACTGGTTTCTTTGAAAGGCATTCGACATGGTAAATTGGTAATGACGCGAAGCGACGACTTGAAAGAATAATATTTTTTTGACCAATAAGTAACACGTTTTTATAAAATAATAACACTTAATTAATGATAAAAAACATTCGATTTTTATTTTTTTTGTTTGTTCCATGGACGAATCTTTTTGCCCAAAACGATACGACTTTTCATAGAAATATTGACGAAGTGGTGGTGACGGGCACTCGAGCTTCGGTGAATCGCAACAATGTGCCGATGACCATTTCGGTGGTCAATCGCAACGAAATTGAAGAAAGTAGCGAATCGGCATTGTTGCCGGTACTTTCCGAGCGTATTCCCGGTATGTTTGTGACGCAACGCGGCGTAACGGGTTTCGGCGTTGCTTCGGGCGGTACCGGAGGTATTACGTTGCGCGGTGCAGGCGGCAGCCCGACGACGCAAGTTCTGGTGCTCATTGATGGACATCCGCAATACATGGGCATTATGGGACACCATTTGCCTGATGCATACGTGGCTTCGGATGTGGAAAAAGTGGAAGTGATTCGCGGCCCGGCATCTATTCTTTACGGATCCAATGCCATGGGCGGTGCCATCAACATTATTACGCGAAAACAAAATGAAGAAGGTTGGAATGCTAACGGACGTTTGATGTACGGATCGTACAACACGCAAAAGTATATGGCCAATGCGGGATTGAAAAAAGGAAAATTCAACGGATTTCTGTCCCTTAACCATGATCGAACCGACGGACATCGAACCAATTCCGATTTCTCGATTACCAACGGATATGCCAAAGCGGGATACCGGGTTTCCGACCGGATTCAAGTGTGGGGCGATGTGAGCCTTGCCGGTTACAAAGCGCAAAATCCCGGAACGGAGTTGAACCCGATGATTGATAATATCGCCGATATTTTTAGAGGTGTAGCTTCGGCGACCATCGAAAACAATTACGATAGAACGAACGGGGCTTTCAAGTTCTTTTATAATTTCGGCGATCACAAAATTAACGACGGTTATGCCGAAGGCAAAGCTCCGAAGGATTACTTATTTCGGTCCGAAGATCATAATTACGGAATTACGTGGTATCAAATTTTTCGACCGTTTCAAGGAAACATGTTGACGGTGGGTTTCGACTTTAAAAATTTCGGAGGACATGCTTGGAATACTTTCACGGATGCCGGACCGGATGATTATTTGGTAGATAAGACTTCAAACGAAATCGCAGGCTATTTAATCGCGCAACAAACATTATTCAATAAATTGACCGTGAATGCGGGCTTACGCATGGAAAACAGCGACATTTTCGGTGTCGAATGGGTTCCTCAAGCGGGGCTTTCTTATCGTCCGTACCGACATACCGTAGTGAAAGCATCTGTTGCCAAAGGATTTCGAAGTCCAACCATCCGCGAATTGTACTATAAAGCATCGTGGGCGGGCGCCAATCCCGACTTGCAACCCGAACGAATGATTAATTACGAACTTTCGGTCGGGCAAGCATTTTTCGAACGACGTTTGTCGGCCGAACTTACGGGATATATTGCTGACGGCAGCAACATGATTCAAATGCAAACGGACGCTGACGGAAAGCAAAAAAACATGAATACGGGCGATTTCAAAAATGCGGGTGTCGAACTGTCCGTGAAATGGGATGTGGTGAGAAATCTGCGGATACAGGGAAATTATTCGTATCTGAATTCGGAAAAAACGGTCTTGTATGCTCCCCGCCGGCAAACTTTTCTTTCGGCAAGTTATCGTCCGGGAAAATGGGCTTTGAGCGCCGGTTGGCAATACATCGATCAGTCGCATTCGGCGCCGACCGTTGTCGAAAGTTACGGATTGCTCAATGCCAAAGTATCGTATCGTCCGTTGAAGTTATTGGAAGTCTTTGCGAAAGGCGAAAACCTTACCGGAACCGATTATCAAATCGTGGACGGTTATCCGATGCCGGGGATTACGATATTCGGAGGGATTAATGTTTCGTTATAGGGGAGGGGCCTCTCCCCCCATTCTCCCCCTCCTACATGGAGAGGGGGTGTCGTGCTGCTTAACCGGTTGGATTTTCGAAACCCGATAGGTTTTATCCGGTAAAAAACATTGAAAGAATAAATCAAAATGCTTACAAAAAAAGACAAACAGATCATTTGGGGAAATAATCCGGCTAATGTGCATAATGTACAATTTCTTCCCTTTATTAGAGGGGTGAGGTGGGGGCTTCTGCTTTTGTTCCTGTTGCTTCCGGCCGTTGCAAATGCACATTCCGGGAAGGCGCGTTTCCATGTGCTGATTGATACTGACGGCGCGGCCGACGACTTGCGAACGATTTGCATGTTATTGGGAAATCGTGAGGTTGAAGTATTGGCCGTAACCGCATCCGAAGGCGCGTTGATGCCCGCCGAAGCCGTCGCGAAAACGACGGCATTGTTGCATCGGTTTTATCATGAAGGAATTCCCGTTGGTGTCGGCCGTAATCTCGAAATTAAAGTACCCTCGTGGCGCCGGCAATCGGAACAAATCGATTGGGGCGATACTCGAAATATTACCGTTCCTCAACTGTCGGCCAAAGATTTGATCATACAAACCGTCGAAGGCGAGGACGAAAAAGTGATTTTCGTTTGTTTGGGACCGCTGACCAATTTATGCGATGCATTGACCGTCAATCCGAAATTGAAAGAGCGTATCGAAAAGGTGATCTGGTATAATAATTCGGTCAAACCGATGAAAGGAACCAATTACGATGCCGATCGAGTATCGGCGGACAAAGTGTTGTCAAGCGGGATTCCGATCGACATTGTATCGGAAAACGAGAAACACACGATAACGATTGATGAACAATATTTGAATATGATTGCTTCGGCAGGAAATATATATGTCAACCGAATCGTTGATACACACAATTCCGATGTGCTCGAACCCGTTGTCGCTTCCAATCACATGAAGGCGTGGGACGACTTGACAGCCGTGTGTCTTTTTGCTCCCGAATTGTTTACTGCGGTCAAAATCAAACCAACTGTTACGGCTTATTCTTTGACGAGCGATGAGGCGGTCGACGCGACCAAAACCACAATCGTTCAAATACTCAAAAGAAATCCCGCCGGCGAGAGTCGTGTATTTTATGGTTTTCCCGAAGATCCCGCATTGTATGCCACCGACGTCGCACCCGTGATGAAAGATATCATTGCGCGACATGGACATAGCGAATGGCGCGCGGGAGTGCTTACCAACGAGTTGCACGGACATTTGGGGATTTACGCCATTATCGGCGTAAAGATGGGAATCCGCGCTCGCGAATACTTCAACATCGGTGTGGACGACGTGACGGTGACGACTTATGCGGGATCGCAGCCGCCGATCAGTTGTATGAACGATGGTTTACAGGTGAGCACGGGCGGCACCGTCGGGCACGGATTAATCACCGTGGCAACGGGTGAGTCGATTCGTCCCGAAGCATCGTTCGCTTTCAAAAACAAAACGTTACGCCTAAAACTGAAGCCGCAATACGCCGCACAAATACGTCGGGATGTGGAAGAAGGCATCCGCCTGCACGGTAATCTTACCGAAGCATATTGGTTGCACATTCGTACATTGGCCATCAAATATTGGCAGGAATTTGATCGGCACGAAATGTTTGAGATAAGCGAATAATATTTTTTAGTAATTGTCAAAAATCGGTGCGGTTTACCGTTTCACGGTCGGATGATGCGAAATGTTCCGTCCGCGTTTAATTTGATGATCGAAGATGCTTTTGCCGATTGCCGATCGTTTTGTCTCCAACGGACCACATAATCGACCGCTGTTTTTATCTCATCGGATATTTCGTCGAAGATACCCGGAGTTTTTGCTCCGCTGATATTGGCGGAAGTGGAGACAATCGGCTTTCCGAATGTTTTGATCAATTGTCGGCAGAACGGGTCTTGCACCACGCGAATACCTGCGGAACCGTCTTCGGCAATCAAATTTTCCGCCAAGTTTTCGGCATCCGGATAAACAATGCTCATCGGCTTGTCCGCGGCATCAATCAGTTGTAAGGCAATGTCGGGCACCTCACGAACGTATGAAAAAAGCATGTCGGTATCGGAAACCAATACCAACATGCCGTGTGTTTCGTGTCGTTTCTTAATCCGAAAAATATGTTCTACGGCTTCCCGATCGGCGGCATTGCATCCGATACCCCAAACCGTATCGGTCGGATAAAGGATTGTACCTCCGTTTTTCAGAACGGTTAACGATTTTTCGATGTCTTCCCGAAACATGAGATTCTTTAAGTTTCGATTTTGAATATCGAAAAATTTAAACCAGTTTTTTAATCAACGTTTCGCGATCGCCCGGTAATAAGTCCATCATGGGAATTTCGGGCATGGTGTAAGCGCCCGGTTGCAGACGTAGTGTTGCCCGGCCGCACGCTGTCATGATTTGGGCGGTAAGCGCCGGATTGTTGATTTTCATTCGAAATTCGAACATTTGGTTTTGGGTGACGCCGGATACTCCTTTGCGTTCCATCAACACGCCGTGTCCCATGTCTAACAATGAATCTACATTGTCGACACGAATGACCGAGGTATGGTCTTTGGCAAAATAAGCGTCAGTTTTAACGGCTTGTTCCACCTCGTCAAAATTAACGCCATCCTCCAATTCCACATATACCATTCGGCGGTGTATGCCTTGTCCCGTGGGAATAGTCATCGAAAGTGCATTTTTGACGCCTTTTTTCGATTTTGCCGCTACCGTGTGCCCCATGCTCATGCCGGGACCGAAATTGGTATATGTAATTCCTTTGGGTGCCATGGCTTCCATCAGTGTCCGCACGACAGAATCGCTTCCCGGATCCCAGCCCGCCGAAACAACGGATGCCGTGGAATATTTTTTTCCCGCATGATCCAAGCGTTGACGAAGATCCCATAAAGCATCTCCGTGAATGTCGAAACTGTCGACTGTGTTAATTCCTTGAGAAATGTATTGTTCGGCCGTTTCCGAAATACTGCGTGTCGGGCCGCACAAAAGAGCGACATCCGGTTTCTCCAATTCTTTTACGTCATGAACTACGGGTATATCGGCTAATTCGGTAATTTTCTCCGATGCCGAACTTTTGCGGCGCACAACTCCCGTCAATTCCATGTCGGGAGAAGCCAAAACAGCCTCCACCGCATGTTTTCCTATATTGCCGTACCCGACAACGGCTACTTTAATTTTTGACATGGGTAAAATGATAAATTTATAAATAATCAAATATACATCAAACAAACGAACGAACCGTCAAATCATCAAATAATGAACGAAAATAATTTGACGATCCGAATGATTCGCTCGTTTACGATCGGATTTATACGTATCCTTGCGCCATCATGGCATTGGCAACTTTTACGAATCCTCCGATGTTGGCTCCTTTGACGTAATCGATGTATCCGGAAGCATCCGTACCGTATTTGACACAGGAAGCATGGATATTTTTCATGATGGTTTGCAGCTTTTCGTCAACTTCTTCGCGCGACCAAGGAAAACGCATCGAATTTTGCGACATTTCGAGGCCCGAAGTAGCCACGCCGCCCGCGTTGGAAGCCTTACCGGGAGCGTACAGTATTTTGGCTTTTTGGAATAATTCGACGGCTTCGGGTGTCGACGGCATGTTGGCTCCTTCCGATATGCAGATACAACCGTTGGCAAGCAATATTTTTGCATCATTTGCATCTACTTCGTTTTGGGTGGCATTGGGCATGGCCACATCGCATTTCACGTTCCACGGACGTTGCCCATCAATATATTCGCAACCGTATTTTTCGGCATATTCCTTGATACGTCCGCGTTTTTCGTTTTTCAGTTCCTTCACGTAATCGAGTTTCGGTTTATCGATGCCCGCAGGATCATGAATATAACCGTTCGAGTCGGACAACGTCACTACTTTGGCACCCAATTGGATGCATTTTTCGACGGCATATTGAGCAACATTACCCGAACCGGAGATGGCAACGATTTTACCTTTGATGGAATCGCCGCGGGTTTTCAGCATTTCTTCGGCAAAATATACGGCTCCGTAGCCCGTTGCTTCGGGACGAATCAGGCTGCCGCCCCATTCGATGCCTTTTCCGGTAAGCACTCCGGTAAATTCGTTTTTGATGCGTTTATATTGTCCGTACAAATAACCCACTTCGCGACCGCCCACTCCGATATCGCCTGCGGGAACATCGCAATCGGCGCTGATGTGGCGAGCCAATTCGGTCATGAAACTTTGACAAAAACGCATTACTTCGTTGTCCGATTTTCCTTTGGGATCAAAATCGGAACCGCCTTTGCCTCCGCCCATGGGAAGCGTGGTCAAACTGTTTTTCAATACTTGTTCGAATGCCAAAAATTTGAGAATGCTCAAATTTACCGTCGGGTGGAAACGTATTCCGCCTTTGTAGGGACCGATGGCGCTGTTCATTTGAATACGGTAACCGCGATTGATTTCCAATTCGCCTTTATCATTGATCCAAGGCACGCGGAAAATAATCACGCGTTCCGGCTCGGTCATCCGTTCCAATATTTTGGCATGTTTATATTTGGGATTTTCTTCGACGAAAGGAATCAATGATTCCACGACTTCTTGAACTGCTTGATGAAATTCCGGTTCACCGGGATTCTTGGCCTTTACACCGGCCATAAATTTTTCCACTCTGGGATCCATTTTTAATCTATTTTGAGTTTATAATTAATTTCGGTGCAAAGTTTACATTTTTCATCTTTTTGTGCAAAAAATACAAATAAAAAGATAGAAAAAATGAATTTTTGCGATAAAATGAATTGTTTTTGATCGAAAAAATAATAAAACGTAAAAAATAGAACATGAATAGGGTAAATATCTTACGATTTGTGATTTTTGTTTGTGACTATATGTACCCTTGCATTTTATACACAACCATTCCCACCCATTCGTTGATGATGCGGTCCCATGTCGTCAAAACTACGGCTTTTGGAACCAGTTGATCGAGCCAAAACGTATCGCTTCTATGAGAAATATGGTCGGCGGGAAAAGTGTCGGGATCCAATCCCGCTTTGCGGAAGCAAGCCAATGCACGGGGCATATGCAATGCCGAAGTAATCAACAAGCATTTGGCGCCGGGTTGGGTTGCGGCAATCAAATCCGCCGTATTTTTTGCATTTTCGCGCGTGTTCAGCGAACCGGCTTCCGCCAATATATCCTCGGCGGGAATTCCCCACAACAATAAAATGTCGCGAACGGCTTCGGCTTCGAGTTTGGTTTTTTTCCATCCGCCGCCACTGATCAAAATCTTTTTGATTTTTCCTTGTTTATACAGCGAAACGGCTTGCCAAATACGATCACCGGCAGCGGTTAATTCAACGTTATCGGATTCGGATATATAGCCGGCAAAACCACCCAACACGATTCCGATGTCGTAAGTTTTCAACGATTCGACGGCAACGGGTTTCGGCTCCCATTTTTTCAATGCAAAATCGAGAAGCATCGGATTGGTAAAGACCAATAATACGGCCAATGTGATAATCAACAGAATGCGTTTCGTTTTCGGTTTGCGCCACAATACGGTTGCCAACATCAGAATAACCAGCCAACTGAAAGGTTTGGTCAACAGGCCGATTGTTTTTGATAGAATGAAAAACATTTGAAAATTTAAAAGCTAATAAAGGTATATAAATCCGAAACGGGTTACGGTTTATTCATAATAAGTGGTTTAATACCCCGACCCTCTGGGTCGGAAACAAAAAAAACCTTTGGTCTTGATACCTCGGGGCTCTGCCCTGGGGTTATTCATTTCGGGTTAAAACGGTTAATTGCAGGTAATCGATGATTACGATTTGCTCAGTTTTTTCAGATATTTCCAATAAAACAAAATAATGGAAATTACGCCGATGGTCACGGCCGAGTCGGCGATGTTGAATACCGGACGAAAAAACAGAAACGATTCGCCTCCTTTGAGAGGAAACCATTCGGGATATGTTCCGCGAAAAATCGGAAACGAAAGCATGTCGACCACGCAACCGTGCAAAAACGGTGCATAACCGTCGCAAGATAATTTCGATACGCCCGAATACGATATGTAGGTGTTGAGTTCGGCATTAAAAACGGTTCCCGTGTCGAAAATCAAACCGTAAAAAGCGCAATCGATCATGTTGCCGATGGCTCCCGCCAAAATTAATCCGACGCACATGACAAAACCTTGCGGCGCTTTTTCACGGATGAGTGTCCGAATGTACCAAATAATGGCCGCGATGGCAACGAGCCGAAAAATGCTCAAAAACATTTTTCCCGCTTTGCCGCCGAGTTCCCACCCGAACGCCATGCCGGGATTTTCCACGAAATGGATCAGAAACCAATTTCCGAATACGGGAAAGTCATGGCCGATGGCCATGTGCGTTTTTATCCAAAATTTAAGAATTTGGTCGAACAACAAAATAAAAAACACCAATAATGATACTTTCAGCGTGCCGGATAATTTCATCGGAAACAATAAATTTAAAGCCGTTATTTGAAGGTTGCAAACATAGGCAAAAATCCCGAAATTCGAGCATCCGAATTAAAAAGACGGCATGCGATCGATATGCAAAATCGAACAAAATATGCGTTACGTGCGTTTATTCGATAAGATTTGTTTTGAACATTTAAATAATTTTTTTTGTTCCGAATGATAAATTACAAAAACTTGATATAATTTGGCAGTCGGAAATTATGGGAATATTGCATGTTAATATACTCATAATTAATATTATAATTAATTATATGGATACGGATTCCGAAGAAACGACAAATATATTTAACCCCCGGTGGCAGCGGGGGTTGTTCTGATTCTACCTGCTTAAAAAACACATTACACACTTTTTTATCATTATTCATCATGTCGCTGCGTGCGCATGATACCGTAAATTAAATTATTGTTTTGCATGGAAAACCGGGAAGGTTGCCTGCATTTTGTTTTAATCTTTAACACAACACCGAGCGACATTTATTGCATTGTCGCAAGATACGGTATTGCTCGGACTTTATCTTTTCTAAAAAATATTTTGTGATATCATATAAACGTCTCAATATAGACGAACCGGAATTTTTACGAGCGCTTAAAATATGTGAGCGCGTATTTCCCGAATCAAGTCGCCTCAAATTATCCGAATTGGAAAAACTTTTTTCGCATCCCTCCTTCAAGTTCCATGCGATATTTTGCAACGGTGTCGTTGCGGGAGTCATTACCACCTGGGAATTCAGCGAGTTCCTGTTTGTCGAATATTTTGTGGTCGACAAAAATTTCAGAGGAATGGGGATCGGGTCGGAAGTAATGAAGTTATTCCTCAAAAACGTTCGCAAAAAAGTGGTGCTCGAAGTAGAGCCTCCGCATACACAGGTGGCCAAGCAACGTATCGATTTTTACAAGCGCTTGGGATTTCGCGCCTGTCCGCGTCATTACGATCAACCTCCTTACGATAACGAAAAAGAATGGGTGCCCATGATGTTGATGAGTTTCCCCGAACCCATCGGACAAGGGGAATTCAAATACTTGAAAAATAATATTTACCGAAAAGTGTATAATATGTCGGAATACGAAATTGCCGAAGCATAAGGTTTACACCCGATTTCGATACATGTGCGCCGATGCGGAATTATTCGTTTCCTTATCTCGATCGTGAAAATTCCTTAAGATACTGCATTTCATTGATTTTTGCGAAAAGGCAAATGAAAATATAAATATCTTTGCATTTCATAAAAACACACATTTATGCAAAGACAATCCCGTTATCGAATTACCGCCGCGGTTCGATTTATTTTATTATTAATTATTACTTCGTCTTTTTTCGGAACAATTTCGGCCGAACAACCTGATCGAATTGATATTCCCGATCCGTTGATTGCGGAAGCTTACGAAAAAGCGAAAACGCAAAATATTCTTCCTTGCGTTAACGATAACATTTTTCCGGGATATTTTTCGGTTTGCGCCGACGGAATCGGATTCGGATACGGATACACATATCCGTCCATTGACGGACATCAACTCACGGATGCGCTTTTGTGGTTAAATCAACCGAAAACGGCGAAAGAAAATTGGGATTACGTCACCGGATTTCAAAAACCTTCCGGTCAATTGCCTTTGGCAATCTTTCCCGATGCGAAAGGAAAAATGATCGGTGCGGGCGATGCATTACAGCCGGTGGACGCCAACGGCGGATTTTATGTTCATTGGGTGCCGGGAGATCCGTTACGGACCGCATCGAGCACGACATACATTCAAAATGCCGACGTGATTTTTCGCGTGACCCGTGATCGAAATTGGCTTTTGCAACAGCTTTCGGCAATTAATGCCGCCGCCGATTTTTTGGCTTCGTTGGTTACCGACAAAGGTGCGGTGCACGGAGCGGGTTATTATATTGAACGGCCCACGCGGGTGGAATTCGACGGGGTTGCGCAATGTTTTGCTTCGGAATCGTTTCGACTGGCGGCAGCGCTCAACGGAGCAGCCGGTCGAACAACGGAAGCGGAAAAATATAATCGGCTTGCCGACCGGATTCGAAATTACTTTCGTTCGGAATTTTGGGCGGGCGATCAATGTGTGGAATATATTCACCCGGAGCGCGGGAAAATTACCGCTCACGGTTTAACCGATGTCGATTGGACCGCTCTTGCCACAGGAATGCTCGATAACAATCAAGCGGCATTGTTGTGGCCCAAGTTAAAGGACAATACCGATTTTTATTTCGGAGGAATGCCTACCGGCATTTGTACCCGACCGAAAAGTTACGAAAAATGGGAATCGACATACGATGATGTTATGGATTTGGCAGCCATGGGGCGAGTTTGGTACACCGAAGCTCGTGCTCGCGCCAAAGCGGGCGATGCCGAAGGACTGATAAAAACCATTCGTGCGGTGAGCGAAAAAGGCCGCGAAACCGGTTATTTTTGGCGGGAACGGTATAACGCCGAAGGCGGTTACGGAGCACAAAAATATTGCGAATATCCGGCCAATTTGATCCGAATCGTGCAACGGTTTTTGTTGGGCGTCGATCACGGACTCGACGGAATGTTGATGATCGCTCCGACCGTTCCGATCGATTTTTGGAATCGGGGATTCGGCCAAACGCTTTCATGGACCGATCGTCAAATATCATATACCATGAAATGCGACGAAATCGCCGGAACATTTATCGGTCCCGAATCGCAAGCGCTTTCGGTGCGCCTCGATCGGATCCCCCGAAATAAAGCCGTACGGGTTATCGTTAACGGAAAGCGTGCACAATACGTCGTTCAAGATGATCAAGTTCAAATCAAACTTCCGGCAGCCGCATCGGATCGTCCGTGCACTTTTTCGATACGTATCGGAGTTTAGATTCGTGTTTAATTCGAAATTGCACGTCGGATCATTGTCTTTGCGACATTAAATTACTCGGAAGTCATGGGATTAATAACCGACGTCGTATCGGATATTACAATAAGCAAATGTTGATCGATATCCAACGAAAACGAACACTTGGTTTCAAGATATACTTGATTGTCGCCTCGTTGCATGTAAAACTTTACGACTCCGTTTTTCGGAAAACTTTCCTTTTTGTCAATTATCGTTGCTTCTTGGCTTTTTATGCCCGGTAATAGGGAGGTACCCAAAAAATGATTATCCCAACTGATTTGATTTAAAACAGTATTGTGTACTTTGTTTTGAACCGTGACGTAGCCTTCTTTTTTTTCACAGGCTGTTAATAATGATACTGATATGAAAAATAATATGATAACTTTCTTCATGGTTCAATCAATTAATATTTCAAATTCACCGATAAAAGCGCTCACCGTATTTTCCTTTACTTCAAAATATTCCGCTATCAAAGGAAAAATTCGATGTATGTTCCCGTTGTTGTCCGTCAGTTCGAAATATTCGATTTGACAGACATAACCTCCCGGTTGCAACGAAATGTACCGATCCAATAAATCCGAATACTCTCCCGCAGTCGTGAGAATTGTTGTTGAGCTCAAATATGGCGCTCGTACCACATATTTGACAGGTGTTGTTTTGACATTGAAATCGTTTGCAACATCTTTATTAATTTGAGAAACATCCAGTTCACTCGAGGAAAACAAACCCCATTCTTTCCCGTTAATCAAGACCTTAATATTATTAACGGACGGAACGACTATGTATTCTTTCGTATTTTCATGTATCGTATATGGTTTTATCATCAACATCAGTTCGCGCAAAACGGATTGTTTGGTACTCGAATAAATGGTCGATTCACTTGAATAAGTAGGGGGCGAATCATCATCTTGTTTACTGCAGGCCGAAACAAGTATTGCCAAAAGAAGAATCGGAATTTTTTTCATACAGTATAAAAATTTAAAGGTTTTTTAGAAAGATGTGGAACCGGCTAAAACGTTGCGTGTTTTATTCCGAGTTTTTACGAAATCGAAAAATTGAATCTTTTTGACAAAAACACATGGATAGATTTCGATAAAAATGTATTTTTGTCCGGTTTAAGCACCATGTGAATTTTTCAATTATTATTTATTGAACTTTATGGAATTGTTATCAAAAAGAGTAGCCGGTCTTTCGGAATCGCAAACGATGGCCATGAATCAAAAAAGCCAAGATTTGCAAGCACAAGGAGTTGATGTGGTTAACCTCAGTGTGGGCGAACCCGATTTTTTCACGCCCGATCACATCAAAGAAGCAGCCAAAGAGGCCGTAGATAAAAACTTTTCGTTCTATTCGCCCGGCGACGGATATATGGATCTTCGCAAAGCCGCGGCAGCCAAATTTAAGAAGGAAAATAATCTCGATTATACGCCGCAACAAATCATTGTTTCCAACGGCGCCAAGCATTCGTTGGCCAACGCAATCATGTCGGTTGTCGATGACGGTGACGAAGTGATCGTTCCGGCGCCTTATTGGGTAACGTATACCGAGTTGGTGAAACTTGCCGGCGGAACGAGCGTGATCATTGAGACTACGTTGGCTACGGATTACCGGGTAACTCCCGCTCAATTGGAAGCTGCCATCACTCCGAAAACCAAAGCTCTTATACTTTGTTCGCCGTCAAATCCGACGGGCAGCGTTTATACCAAAGACGAATTAAAGGCAATTGCCGATATTCTCGCCAAACATCCGCGTATTCTCATTGTTGCCGACGAAATTTACGAACACATTAATTTTGTGGGCAAGCACGAAAGCATTGCGCAATTTCCCGAAATGAAAGACCGTACGGTAATCATCAACGGTGTTTCCAAATGTTTTGCCATGACCGGTTATCGTATCGGTTATATGGCTGCACCTCTGTGGATTTCCAAAGCTTGCTCGAAGTTGCAAAGCCAATTCACTTCGGGTCCTTCGTCCATTGCGCAACGTGCGGCACTGAAAGCATTGACTACCGAAAGCAACTTTACCGAGGATATGAAAAAGGTATTCAAACGTCGTCGTGATCTTGTATTGCAAGGATTGTCCGAAATTCCCGGACTCAAGTACAATATTCCGCAAGGAGCTTTTTACGTGTTTCCCGACGTGAGTTATTATTTCGGTAAAAGCGACGGTGAAACCGTTATCAAAGATTGCGGCGACGTGAGTTTGTATTTATTGGGCAAAGCGTATGTGGCTACCGTACCCGGTGATGCTTTCGGCGAACCGAAATGTATCCGTTTGTCGTATGCCACTGCGGATGAAAAATTGAAAAAAGCGATGGTTTCCATGAAAGAAGCTTTCGCAAAATTGAAATAAATCATTCCGAGAAAGTTTGGATGACATCGGACATATCGGTGTCATCCGATACCTTCTCCGAAAAACGAAAATGAACGACCGATATATGCAGCGCGGTGTTTCGGCCGCCAAAGAAGATGTGCATCGAGCCATCAAAAACATAGACAAAGGCTTGTATCCAAAAGCTTTTTGTAAAGTTTTACCCGATATATTGGGTGGCGATCCGGAATATTGCAACATTATGCATGCCGACGGCGCCGGAACCAAATCATCGTTGGCGTATATGTATTGGCGCGAAACGGGCGATTTGTCCGTTTGGAAAGGAATTGCGCAGGATGCATTGGTGATGAACACCGACGATTTGTTGTGTGTCGGGGCAACCGACCATATTTTGGTATCGTCGACCATCGGACGCAACAAAATGTTGAGTCCGGGCGAAGTGATTGCCGCCATTATCAACGGTACGGAGGAACTGATTGAACAAATGCGCGGCTTCGGAATGCAAATCCGGTTATCGGGCGGCGAAACGGCCGATGTGGGCGATTTGGTACGTACCATCATTGTCGACTCGACGGTAACTTGTCGCATGAAACGCAGCGACGTTATTACCAACGAAAACATAGCGGCGGGGGATGTTATTGTCGGTTTATCCTCGTCGGGACAAGCATCGTACGAGAGTTTCTACAACGGCGGTATGGGCAGCAACGGCTTGACGTCGGCGCGGCACGATGTTTTCGCGAAGTATTTGGCGGCACGGTATCCCGAAAGTTACGATCACGAAATGGATAACGGTTTGGTATATGCCGGAAGTTACCGTCTCACCGATGCCATTGAGGGATTGGGCCTTGATGCGGGTAAATTGGTTCTTTCGCCCACGCGCACCTACGTGCCGGTAATCCGACAAATATTAAGCGAGATGCGCCCGGAGATTCATGGTATGGTGCATTGTTCAGGCGGTGCGCAAACGAAAATCATGCATTTTGTTGACAACATGCATGTTATTAAAGACAATTTATTTGATGTTCCGCCGTTGTTCCGTATCATTCGGGAACAATCGGGAACGTCGTGGAGCGAAATGTATCGTGTGTTCAATATGGGACATCGCATGGAGCTTTACCTTTCCGAACAACATGCCGACGACGTGATCCGAATTGCCGAGTCGTTCGGCATCGATGCCAAGATTATCGGGAGATGCGAGGCTTCGGAAACAAAAAAATTAACCATTAAAAGTCAATACGGAGAATTTGAGTATTGACTTCGGCATCGGAAATTTTCCGTTATAAACCAATACATTAACATCACAAATAATATTCGAGATGAAAACGAAATACGGTATCATTGTTGTTTTATTTCTTGTATTTTCCTTGCCGGAAAGCCGGGCGCAAGGACTTAAAGGATTTTTCGATAAATTGAAGAAAAGTTCGAGTTCAACAACATTGACCAACGACGATGTGGTGGCCGGGTTAAAGGAAGCCTTGACGATCGGCGCTAAGAATTCGGCGGAATCAG
>JAVBNP010000156.1:0-8050 GCA_031551455.1 Bacteroidales bacterium
CGTACGTCAACGTTCCCGGACAATTATCGAAACTTCCGTCGTTCAAGGTAACGGCGGAAAGAATACCGTTGTCCGGAGTACCCAACCGTACCTGTAAGCCGTCTTGACAACCGGCCGTCGGTGCGATGTTGTCGACCACGGATACGGTTGTGCTGCAAGTCGCCGAGTTACCCGCCGTGTGGGTTACCCGTAAAGTTACGGCGACCGTTCCTTTTTCGGTGGAATCGAAAGTCTGTTTGTCCTTGTATTCGGAGTCCGCATCAGCGGTTCGTTTTATTTCGTACGTCAACGTTCCCGGACAATTATCGGAACTTCCGTTGTTCAAAGTAACGGCGGAAAGGATACCGTCGTCCGGATTCCCCAACCTTATCTGCAAACCGTTTTGACAGACGGCCGTCGGAGCGATGTTGTCGATCACGGTTACGGTTGCGTCGCAGGTGCCCGCATTACCTGCCGGGTCAGTTACCCGTAACGTGACGCTGACCGTTCCTTTTTCGGAACCGGCGAAGGTCAGCTGACTCGCATACTCGGAATCCGCGGCGGCGGTTCGTTTTATTTCGTATGTCAACGTCCCCGGACAATTATCGGAACTTCCGTCGTTTAAGGTAATAGCGGAAAGGTCCCCGTTATCCGGATTTCCCAACCATATCTGCAAACCGTTTTGACAACCGGCCGTCGGCGCAATGTTGTCGACCACGGACACGGTCGTACTGCAGGTGGCCGATTTACCCGCCGGGTCGGTTACCCGTAAGGTAACGCCGACCGTTCCCTTTTCGGAGCAACCGAAGGTCAATTTGTTATCGTATTCGGAGTCCGCGGCAGCGGTTCGTTTTATTTCGTATGTCAACGTCCCCGGGCAATTATCGAAACTTCCGTTGTTTAGGGTAGTAGCGAAAAGTTCCCCGTTGTCCGGACTTCCCAACCGCACCTGCAAGCCGCTTCGACAAACGGCTGTCGGAGTTTCCGCATCTTCCACCGTTATATCAAAACTGCATGTTTGTGTCCCGTTGTCTTCGTATGTGTATGTTACGGTGGTCGTACCGACATTAAACGTTTTGCCTTCCGCATCATCATCCGAGCCCGATTCGGAAGTAGCCCCGGACAAAACATAATCGGTTACCGTATAAGGAATGGTAATTCCGGTCACGACGGCATCGCAACTGCCGGCATCCGCATTTAACGTTTTATTGCCGGGACAAGGGGGTTGGGTTTTTGTTTCCGATAAGACACAAAACAAACCACCCCACAGCAAAAGCATGATGCGGTAACGAAAAACCGATTGACCGGCGCGGCTTAACGGATATGAATGAATTTGTCTTTCGCCCAAATGTTGAACTTTATAAGTCACATACTTTATACGATTTTCGGATAAAGAAGTTCCAAATATATTAAATTTTCGTTGCTCGACATAACAAACCTAAACCGTAAAATATTGTTTTTAAGTCGTCGGGAATTATCTTCGTCGAAAAGTCGTAATTTTATGATCTGAAAAAATCGAATATTATGAGTCATACGGCCCAAAACATAAGTGAATTACGGAAACATATTCCGTCGCACGTGAAAATAATTGCGGTAAGCAAAACGAAAAGCATTGCGGAAATTCGGGAAGCGATCGATGCGGGACAACATGTTTTCGGCGAAAACAAAGTGCAAGAATTGATCGAAAAATACGAACAGATTCCGGAAGTCGAATGGCATTTTATCGGGCATTTGCAAACCAATAAAGTCAAGGATATCGTGCCTTTTGTCCGAATGATACATTCGGTGGACTCTTTTCGTTTGCTCAAGGAAATAAACGGTCGTGCTGAGAAATGTAACAGGATCGTCGATTGTTTATTGCAAATACATATTGCCCGAGAGGAAACAAAATTCGGATTAAGCGAGGAGGAAGCTCTTGCATTGTTGAATATTTCGGAATTACGGGATTTGAAAAATGTTCGCATATGCGGATTGATGGGAGTGGCCACTTTTACGGATGATACGGAAATTGTGCGTAAGGAATTTCGCGGGTTGTCGGATTTTTTCAAACAAATCAAACAGGATTACTTTTCGACGGAGATATCGTTTTGCGAACTTTCGATGGGTATGTCGGACGATTATCGCATAGCCGTGGAGGAAGGCAGTACGATGGTCAGAATCGGATCGTTGATTTTCGGGGAAAGAGTTTATTCGAAAAAGTGACGGTCCGAAAACAATTACCGAATGCAACTCGATGTGTATCGCATTGTTTTGCTACAAGGCGTATCGCAATTTACCGCTGAATTCGTAACGATACGGAGCGTCTTTCAAAAGGGGAACGATCATCTCTGCCGAAATGACGAATTTTGACGTCAAAAACCAACCGAATTCCACATCCAACGGCAAATCAAAATATTTTGTTTTGAGATTGTATGTCCAAGTGGCATAATATCCCAAGTACCAACGCGGTCGCCAAATATCAATGTTCGGAAGGAATGCCAAAAGGCTGATGTCGTCGCGATTTTTATCTCCGGCAAACGAAAAACGGTATTCCGCAGCTAACAAAAAACTCCCCTTATCGTCGTTCTCGCCGAAAAAGTAATTACCGCCGATGCTCGGATGCAATTGCCACTTTCCTCCGCCCAAAGCATCGGATGTTGCCGTGGGAAAAACCGCTTTTGCGGCATACCCCCAAAACCAGTGTCCCGTTTCGAAAACATATTGCGTAAATCTCAAACTGATATCGGATAAGCCGAAATCAATCGTACCGTCCGAAGTCATGTTGGTACGCCCCACCGGCAGATCGAGACGGAAATGATCGCGTCCCTTTAGGGTATATACACTGCGAACGTAATAACTTTCGAAGAAACCGTCGTTATCGTAACCGGTGCGATCGTATCGCGGACTGATGTACATAAAATCTTTAAACGGGTATGCAAAACTCTCAATGTTTCTTCCGCCGTGTACCACAGAAGATTCTTTTTTTTCTTGCGCTCTAGCAAAATCGGTAAAAAGAGGAAACAACCAAACGACAATGACGGCAAACGATTTGTGCATAAATGTTTCATTTCGGTGATGTTCGAATCGATTACGAAATCGAAATATTTGACGGATAAAACACCGTTTCGATTGCTTTTGTTCGAAATTCCGCATTCATGAGCTAAAAAGAAGTTGGAGTCGTGTAAATATTTCGTTTCGTAAATATTGAAGATACTGTGAGGTTGCCGATTATTCCTCCATTGCTTTCACCACCACCTGTGCAATATCCTCTACCTGTTGCGTTCCCGCGCCCGAAAATGTCTTCTTGCACAACGGGCAAGCGGTAACCAAAATATCGGGTTTCTCGGTCGTCAGTTTTTTCAAGGCATCCTGAGCAATTTTACGACGTTGATCGTTTGTCAGCACCGCATTGCCCACGCTCGCACCGCAACAAAGCGCTTCTTCGCGTTCTTGCTCGGTACCTTTCAGATGAACGGCTTGATACAAAACCTGACGCGGCGGATTGTAAATGCCCGAATTACGGCCCAAGTCACATGGGTCGTGGTACACGGCCGACAGCCCCGTATGATTGATCACGATGCTGCCTTTGTCGATCAGTTGCTCAATGTATTGCGTATGATGCATCACCGGAATCGGCAGATTATATTCCTCGTTGAAAATCTTGTAACAGATCGGGCACGAAGTCACCAGCAACTCGGCGTTCGATTGCAGAATGATGTCCGTATTTTTTTGGATCATCAAAGCCGCCGAAGCTTCCTGCCCCAACAGCATGAGCGGACGTCCGCAACAGATGCCGCCGCCTTCGTCCATCATGCGGTAATTGACGCCCGCACGTTCGAAAATCGTGTGCATCGCCTTGGCAATACCGGGCGTGAGATGCGTCATGCAACCCGCGAAATACAACACATCGGTACGAATGGTTTCCGTCGGAGGTAAATATTTGTATTGTTTCGGCGAGAGGAATGAATCCGATCGACGTACGTTCTGTTTCAATCGGCACGAATCGATACCGACGGGACAAGCTTGGACGCAACGCCCGCACATCAAGCATTGTTGCGCGGCGCCTTCGATATCGCCTTTTCCGTGTCGTAACGTGCGCATGAAATACACCGTCGTTTTACGATCCAATCGCGATGCCGAGGACATTTGGCAAGCGTCGATGCATATTCCGCATCGCGAACATGAATACAGTTCGACATTTCCGTATCCCGCATTGGTCTTTTTGCTTTTGATGCCTGCATTGCGCAAAACAATCAACAATATTTCCGAGGGAATATGCATGTAGCGCGACACCGGCAATGCGAAAAAGAACACGCCCAACGCCGTGGAATACGCCCACCATGTGGGACGAATCAATGCTTCGTTGGATACGAACGATTCAAAAACCATCCCGAATCCGCGTGTAAGAAAACTGCCACCGCTGATGCCCGAAGTGAAACTTTCGGCCAACAGGCGTAACGGGAAAATCGCCCAAAGAGAATACATGGCTATTCGGTCGCCGATGCGCAGTTTGGTGGTACGCCGCATCCCCATCAATCGCGAATTGATCCGTTTGTATAATGCCAATCCGATTCCGACAAGAACCATCAACAATGAGGCGTCCATAAGGAAAAAGAGCAGCGAACCTCTCAGTGTCGACTCGGTTTCCATCATGAAATAACGGAAAAAAATCGGGAAATAAGGCAGCGAGACTCTTTCGGGACAATATAACCGCACTTCGATATGTCCCAACACGATGAGCAGGAACCATCCGAAGGCGATGCTCATGTGCATGAAGCCCAACATGCGGTTGCGGCGGAATATTTTGCGATGGATCAAGCATTCCATGAATATTTCCTTGACGGAAACCAATATTTTGCGACTGAAAATGCTTTTACCTAATTTTTTGCGGTCTTCGTAAGGTAGTTCTCTGACAGTACTGATGACACCTGCAACGACGTAGATGATAATGAATACAAAGCCGATCATGAACGGCAATACGAAGGGGTCGTATGAGAAACGTTCGCGCATTTATTTCGTCGGTCGGGATTTTAGTGTGGTGAAACGGTGAACAGCGAGTAATACGTTGCGTGTGTTAACGCCTCGCGGACAGATCAGTTGGCATTTACCGCAAAGCATACATTTTTCTGCTTCTTCGCGTAATTCGGATATTTGGCCGCGCAATACTTTCAGTTGCAGTTGCCGCAAATTGAATGTTGTGAAACGTCCTGCCGAACAAGTCGCCGTGCAAGTGCCGCAGCCGATACAAATCGCAAACGAGGGTTCGTGTTGCAACACAAAATCGGCTGCATCTTTCGACGCGCTGTCCAAATCGATCTTACTGCTTTGATTGATGCCGTATCCGAAATTCATAAAAGGCCTCTCCCCCCGCCCCCCTCTCCTATATGGAGAGGGGGAGCCGCTATCCGAAAAATTGCGATTATCTCTCGGTCGGCGAGGTCGGGGGTTTTATATTTATTATCGTTTGAATAATTTTCTTAAATTTTTTCCGTCTTCTTTTTTGCCGCGCAAGTGTTCGTCGATTGCCGTCACGGCCGCCCGTGCGTCGGCCAAGGTTTCGGGAATCGTTTTGGGGCCGGTGCATGCGCCCGCAACAAATACGCCTTCCGTGCGGGTAAAATTGCTTTGCAGATATTCGTCGGCAGGATTCAAGAAACCGTCTTTTCCGACCGCTGCTTTCAGCATATCTGCCAACTCATCCGTCTTTTCGGCTGCTTCCATCCCCGTCATCAGAACGACCAAATCGACCGATATTTTCAGCGTTTTGCCCATCAACGTGTCTTCGGCCTTGATGGTGACGCGGCCGTCGATGCTTTCGGCTGCTTCCGAAAGGCGCCCGCGAATAAACGTTACGCCGTATTGCGTTTGCGCATCCAAATACATGGTTTCGAAATGACGATCGAACATGCGCAAATCCATATAGAAGCAAAAAACTTCCGCATCGGGATGCATCTGTTTGATTTCGCACGCCTGCTTCACCGCCGTGGCGCAGCACACTTTGGAACAATGGCGGTTATTGACTTTCTCGTCGCGCGAACCCACGCAATGAATGAAAGCAACGCGTCTCGGGCGATCGCCTTTTTTGGTAACGACCGGTTTGCCCGAAGCAAACATTTTTTCGAGATCGGCCGAAGTAATTACATTATCGTAAATTCCGTAACCGTATTCTTCCTTACGTCGCGCATCGAAAAGCTTAAAACCCGTGCTCAGCAGCACCGATGATGCAGTAATGCCTTGTCCGTCGGACAACCAAATACGGAATCGCGCCCCGTCTCGTTGCACGTCGGAAACGGTGGTACCGGTCAACATTTTTATCGTCTTTTCGCGGCCGAGCTCTTTCAGCATATCGGCCGACAGAACGGCTGCATTTCGTTGAAACGGAAACAAACGATCCCAGTCGGCAACGTGCCCGCCCGGACGTTCGTCTTTTTCTACTACCAATACTTCATAACCCATCCCGGCAAGTCGCGTTGCGGCTTCCATTCCCGCAATGCCGGCTCCTATTACGGCAACATCGTACATTCAAATAATCCGATTAAAAGCCTCCGAAAATGTTATCGTTCGCGATGAACCGAACATTTGCGGAATACAATATTTCGTTTACAAAAAGAAAGCCAAAATTAATGAAATAATATTTCCCGATCAAAAAAAGACTTTCCCAAGTGCATTTAACTTCGTTGAGGGCTTCGCCGTTCAAAATTGTCGCTTTTGGATAGACCTATTAGGTTTCAAGAACCTGAAAGGTCTTGTTCCAAGCAAATCCTATCGGGTTTTGAAAACCCAATAGGATATTTCGTGCGACAATTGGAACTGCACCTTTTTTTCCAAATTTGGAAAAAAGTGCCGGCCGGTACAAAATTTTCCGGTCCGGCAGATTTGTATTGAGCTTTACAATAAAAACTTAATTTTGCCGTATGGAATCGGTATATTTGATGCTGGGCAGTAATGTCGGCGATAGAGCGGAGCATCTGCGTCGGAGCATTGCACTGTTGAATAACCGTGCGGGATCAATTACGGGCATGTCGTCTGTTTACGAAAGCGAACCGTGGGGATTCGACGATCCCGTTTGGTTTCTGAATCAAGCCGTAAAGTTGGAAACAAACTTAACTCCTCGTGCATTATTGGAAATCACGCAACAGATCGAGCACGAGATGGGACGCATACGTACCGGCCAAGGTTACGAAGCGCGAACAATGGATATCGACATTCTTTTTCACGGAAATCTTGTTATGGAAACTCCCGAATTGATCATTCCGCATCCGCGCATTGCCGAACGAATGTTTGTGCTGAAACCGTTGGCGGAATTGACTCCGGATTTACGGCATCCGGTGTTGCATAAAACCATCCGCGATTTGGCGGAACATTGTCTCGATACATTGAAAGTAATTATTTACAAAGAATTGTAAACCTCTTTTTATTGTAAATATTCTTTTTGTGTATTATTTTCTTTATTTTTGGACACATTTTTACAAAAAAAATCCGATTTACTTTTTTTAATAATCAATCGAATGAAAAACATCGTGTTACTTTTTGGAATCTTGTTTGCATTTTCCCAATGTACGCAACAATCAAAAGGTCCGAATCTACCGGACGAAATAGATTTTTTTAAGGATGACTACTCCATGGCATATCACAGTGGTGAATATTTCCAAAATGTAAAAACAGATTGGGGAAAGTTGGGATTTAGGGGAAAGGTGAAGTCCGTACACGAAGATTTGCCGGGGAACAGCAACGTGCATCATAAAATTAATGTCTTTTTTAACGAAAACGGTCGAATAACTCGTATGGAACAATCAAATGATTTCCATTCATATGTTCAAGAATTCATGTACGATAACGAAGGGAAATTAATCAAAACATCGGAAGATGCTTTGATGTCGATGGCCGGAGGGAAAAAAGATAAACGACATTCCGAAAAGGAATTTCGCTACAACGATAAAGGACAATTAACAACCAACGATCCGGCCTTTTATGTTTATGCTCCGAACGGCATGTTGATTACGTGCGGATACATGACATTTGATGAGACAACGGGGCAACTGATCAAAGGTCTGAATTCGAATGGTTATGCTATCGTGTGTGAATATGACGA
>JAVBNP010000045.1:0-25732 GCA_031551455.1 Bacteroidales bacterium
CCGCGTTTAATCGTGTAAAAAGCGGTAAGTGCAGCCACATGCGCTGCCGATACCGATTTTACGAAACGTTGCGAGCCGAAAAACATACAGGAACTCTGGTCGAGGATCGTAAACGTGGGACGTTCTTTTTCCTCGTTAAATACTTTGGAATAGGTGCTGCCCGTGCGTGCGGTTACTTTCCAATCGATGTTGCGGATATCGTCGCCCGGAACGTAAGGCCGTACTTCTTCGAAATCGAGCCCGCGTCCGCGCATTTTAGCGGCGTGGCGTCCCGCTAAAATGGAATATATCGGATGGTTAGGCAAAATGTTTCCCGCTCCGACCATGTATTCGAAACGCATCAAATCGGCAATCGACGTGACGACTTCCAAAGGATAGTTTACGGGATCGTTTTTTTTGCGGTGCATCATCATTTGATTTTATAACTTGTTCGGGACCGGAATCCCGACATTCGATTTGTTCTTCAAATATAACAAATAACTTCGTTAAAGTTTGTATTTTACAAGTGAAAATTTAACGAATGACCAAGAAATCAATCAAAGATCGGCTAAGGTGTTTCCGTAACATGAAAACGTCTCGCATCAACCGGTGATCGGTTTCATACGAGACGTTTATAAAGTTATCGAACCGAAAACGAACTACTCGCTTTTCGTCCGCTTTTTGCCGAAAACATACGCGGCCGTAAACGTAAGGCCGTTATTTTTCATATCGTTGTTATAAGCTTTGCCGGTACTCTTTTTAAATGTCAAATCATGAAGTCCGACATTGTATCCCACCAGAAACTGAATGTTGACAAATTCGATACCGACGGCGGCGCCGATTCCGTAGTCGATTGCATTTTGAAGATTATCCGATGAATTGCCGCCGATGCTTATTTTTTTCCGTTCATCCGACAATTCTTGTTTTACGTCATTTTTCCAAACTTTTTGTCTTCCCGACAAGCCGTAACCGAAATAGGGTCCCGCTTGGAAAACCATATCGATTCCGCCCAAAGGCAATTTATATTGTACGTTGACGGGAATCTGGAGATAATACAAAGAGAATTTCCGGATGAAACTCCCGTTGTCGGTATATTTATCAACAAAACCCTGTGTGGCAAATTGTGCTCCCGGCTGGATCGACAGACGTTCGCCCAACGAGTAATCGACAAAGGCGCCGAATTGGAATCCGGATTTCATGTTATAACTGTATTTGTCCCCGGTTTTTGCGTCTTTGGCAAAAACGTTACTCAGATTATAGCCGGCTTTGACACCGGGCCTTACTTGAGCTTCAACCGAATTGATCGTCGCCAAAACCGACAACACGAGTACAATGGTCCTTTTTATCATAAAAACGTTATTTAATAATGTGTGTATTCGAAATCAATTTTATTTTATCGATAACGCAAATAACCGAACTTATAGTATTTGACGGCGCAAAATTAACGAAATAAATTAAAAATAGCTCCGAACAAAAATATATGGTCGACCGATTTGATGGAGACATCATTCGATGTGTACTTCATACCCGAAAATATGTATGTGATTCTTAAAACGGGTAATTTGCGTCGTTTTTCCGCCGAAGGAATAATATCCAACGTGCTTATGGTCTTGCATTTGACAAGATCGTTAAGCGAAACCAATCGCATGGCGTCAAAAAAATCGGCTTCTTTTTCGGTTAACGCATACGGCATGGAAACGGAATAATCCGATGTTGATATCAGCGAACCGACGGGAAGATCAATCTGCTGTCCCAATTCGAGTGTCGTTTTTCCTGCCCGGAAACGGTATTTGACCAACGCGGTGGGGCTTAACGAGAGGTTGAAAAAGTACGCCATGGGATTATTGGTATTGTCTTCTTTCAAATAAATGTCGATTCCTCCGTCGACGGCCGCGCCGAACAGCAAACGCAAAGGCCGCGTTTTATCGGTTATGTTCCAATGGCGCGATAAGTTTCCGCGGAAAGACAACGAGGTGATGTACGAATCGTTGACATTGTTGTACAGTAAACCGAATTCGGAATGTAATTGAAATTGCGTCAAGGACTTTGGTCTTTCGCGAAAACGGGTTGAATGAAATCCGATGGCATACCCCGTGTGATTGAGCGGTGACAATAACGGATAGTTCAAGCCGGGAAAGGCGATGCCCGCCGAACGAACCGAACGGTGGCTGTATGTCGACGAGTCGACCTGTTGTGCCGACAGTCGACCGATAGCCGATATGCAAAACAGAGTTATGTACAGGTATTTAAGCGTAACGTGCAAGGATTATAAATCTCCGGTTTTAAAATTCCGAATATAACATTAATTTTACAACGATTTTGGTTTTGGAAATCATGCCGTAATCGAACGATCGTTATGCGATTGTGATACAGTTTTTTAATAAAATAAAAATCGTAAAAAACAAAGCAAAAATACGAACGAAATAAATTCGGGTTATGTTTTGCGGCGTTTTCGTCGGTTGTCAAGTTTAATATCGAAAGATGATTCAAAGAATTCAAACCATTTTTTTGCTTGCATCCTTATGTTTTTTGGTTCCGATGTTTTTTGTTCCGTTGGCGGACGTGGTGCATGATACGGGCAACATTTTTACGTTCAATCTGATCGGATTTCGTCAAGTCGGAGAAGGGGTCGATAACGTAAGTCATCAATATTCCGTTACGGCATTCGGAATACTGATATGTGCATTGAACCTCATTGCCATATTCATGTACAAACGGAGGGTTTTGCAAATGCGGTTGTGCGTGTACAATATTTTATTGTTGATCGGTTTATTCGGAATCATGTTGTTTGTCATGTACGGAACCGATCTCATCAAACCCGTGTCGTATCGGTTGCCGTTTATTTTTCCGATCGTAGCAGCCATCCTTCATTATTTGGCTTTTCGCGGTATACGGAGAGACGAATTAATGGTGCAAGCCATGAGTCGCCTTCGATGAAGCATTGTAACTTTATATCGGTTTCATTATGTGGCTGAAAGTTATCATTTTTGCCGTCGTTATCTATTATGTCATTAAACTGATAGGTCGGATTGTTGCACCCCTTCTTTTTCAAGGATATGCCGAAAACATAAACCGGCAAATGCGTCAACAACAGGAAGAAATGTCGCGTCAACGGAAAAAAGAAAAGGAAGGCGACGTAACGGTTAACTATCGACCGAAATCAAACAAAAATTTCGGAAAAGAAGAGGGTGATTATATTGATTTTGAAGAAGTAAAATAACATCCCTCGATACATTTGTTGACGGCTTCTTCCGATAATAATATTAAATTTAATTCTTTGAGCATGAAGGGAATATTCAAGAAAATGTTACCGCACGTTGCGGCAGTTATCGTATTTGCCGTTGTTTCACTGGTTTATTTCAGTCCCTTGCTCGACGGAAAGCGACTCGATCAATACGATATCAAACAGGCCGGCGGCAACGCTAAGGAAGTCATCGATTTCAGAAAAAAAACGGGCGAGGAAGCCCTATGGACCAATTCCGTTTTCGGAGGAATGCCCGCTTATCAAATATCCGTACAGTATCATCATAACATATTGTCGTATGTAAATAAGGCATTAACCGGAGGATTGCCTGCGCCGGCGTACATGTTGTTTATCGCCATGTTGGGATTTTACGTCATGTTGCTTTGTTTCGGAGTAAACTCGTGGTTGAGTATTGTGGGAGCGTTTGCTTACGGCTTTTCCTCTTATTTTTTAATCATCATCGGAGCGGGGCATAATACTAAAATGAAGGCATTGGAATACATGCCTCCGATTATCGGCGGTTTGTATTTGGCATATAGCCGACGAAAAATTTGGGTCGGCGTAACGATTACCTGCCTTGCACTCGGCCTGCAGTTGCTTTGCAACCATCTTCAGATAACGTATTATACGGCATTGGTGGTTTTGATTTTTTTGATTTTCGAATTGGTTCATGTCATTAAAGCCGGTCAATATTCTCGTTTCATCAAGACATCGGCTGCCATGATCATTGCGTTGGTTTTGGCGGTTGGCGCGAACATCACGAATATGTTGCTTACGGCGGAATCAACATCGTATACCACGCGCGGGCAATCCGATTTATCGGATGAAACGGGAGATCAAACTAAAGGCTTGGACAAGAGCTATATCTTGAATGATTACAGCTACGGTATTGCGGAAACCATGAATTTGTTTATCCCGAACTTCTTGGGAGGAGCATCGATTGGAGAAGTCGGGACCAACTCGGCGTTTTACGAAGCGTTGGTGGAACACGGATTGACAAAACAACAGGCAGCGCAAGCCTGCAAGCAAGTGCCGACGTATTGGGGCGACCAACGATCTACGAGCGGACCGATGTATATTGGCGCCGTGGTGGTTTTCTTGTTCGTGCTTGGTTTGTTTGTCGTTAAAGGGCGAATTAAATGGTGGTTGGTAACGGCAACATGTTTATCCGTCATGCTGGCGTGGGGCAAACACTTTCCGTTTCTTTCCAACCTGTTCATCGATTATTTTCCGTTGTACAATAAATTTCGAACGGTTTCGATGATTCTGGTCATTACCGAACTTGCCGTGCCGTTGTTGGGAATACTTGCGGTGAAGGAATTGTTTGCTAACGATCTGACGGCCATTGACAAACAAAAGGCGCTGAAACGAAGCTTTTTCATAACGGGAGGAGTGGCCTTGTTCTTTGTGCTTCTTCCGGGACTTTTTTTCGACTTTACCGGACCCAAGGATGATCAATTAACCTCGGCATGGGGATATCCCGATTGGTTAGTTGCGGCGTTGCCCGATACGCGCGAAGCTTTAATGCGCGGCGATTCTTTTCGGAGTTTGTTGTTTGTGACGGTTGCGGCTGCGGCTTTATGGTTTGTGGCGAAAGAAAAACTGAAAATGATGCCGGCTTGCGTCATCCTTGCACTTTTGATTCTTACCGACTTGTGGACGGTGGATAAAAGGTATCTTAATGACGGAAATTTCGTAAAAGCGAAAGAAGCGAATGCGATACAACCGACGCCCGCGGATTTAGCTATTTTACGGGATACCGGGTTAGATTATCGGGTGCTGAATCTTGCGGTTGACCCTTTTACCGATGCAACGACTTCGTATTTTCATAAATCGTTGGGCGGATATCACGGGGCCAAGATGAAGCGTTACCAAGAGTTAATCGAACATCGTTTGTTTCCGGAAATGAACATCATCTATTCCAATTTGCAATCGATTAAAACGGAAGAAGATGTTGCCAAAGTATTTGCAAATTGTTCCGCCATCAATATGTTAAATACGAAATATTTGATTTACAATAAGGATCAAAATCCGATACAAAATCCCGATGCATTGGGTAATGCTTGGTTTGTTTCAAATATCGAATGGGCGGATAATGCCGATGCCGAAATGGCGGCAATGAAGAAATTTAACCCTTCGAAAACGGCCGTAATCAATAAGTCTTATCAATCCGACCTTGAAGGATTTACGGTCAAACGAGGTTCGTCGGATTCCGTTAAATTGGTTCAATACGCACCCAATCGATTGGTGTATGAATATCAATCGCAAGATCCGCAATTGGTCGTCTTTTCCGAAATATTTTACGATAAAGGTTGGAACGCTTATATCGACGGAGAACCGAAACCGTACGTACGGGCCGATTACGTTTTACGGGCGATGGTGGTGCCCGGCGGTAAACATCAAATCGAGTTTCGATTCGAGCCGAAGAGTTATGCATTGGGCGAGAAAATATCGTTGGCCGGATCCATCGGAATTGTTTTGCTGGTATTGGGCGTGATAACGAAAGAGTTATATGATGTTCGTCGGAATCGATCGGACAATCGGGAGTCACCGGACGGCAAAGCATGATCCTTTCGCCGGACCCGATTATTCCGTTGGTCAATAATCTCGAACATTGTCGATTTTCGCAACCGGTTATTTTATAAGTTATTATTCAATTTTCGCTTCTTTTTTCAACGTTGTTTTTCGAACGTTCGTCAAAAAAATAGTCGATTCGTCAAATAGCGGGCTTTTCCATTCGTTTCGGCAGAACCTTTTATTGTATATTTGTATCGGTACTTTATACGGGTTTTATGAAACGCATTGTTATTTTTGCTTCGGGATCGGGATCAAATGCTCAGCAAATTGCAAAGTATTTTTCCGCGGGAAATTTTGCCCGGGTCGTTAAAATATATTCCAATCGTGCCGATGCATATGTATTGCAGCGTGCTCGCGATTTGGATATTCCCGTCGGCGTATTCGATAAAAGCGATTTTTACGCAACCGATTTGGTTTTAACTCAATTGAAAAATCTTCAACCCGACTTAATCGTGTTGGCGGGTTTTTTGTGGATAGTACCTGCAAAAATAATCAACGCTTTTCCGAAGCGAATCGTCAACATCCATCCCGCACTTCTTCCCGATTACGGAGGCAAAGGAATGTACGGTGATCGCGTTCACCGCGCCGTTATCGAAAATCACGAAAAAGAATCGGGAATTACCATCCATTACGTTAACGAAAATTACGACGAAGGCGCGTTTATTTTACAGGCGGCATGCAAGTTGGACGATAACGATACTCCCGAAACGCTCGCCGAAAAGGTGCATGTGCTGGAACACAAATATTATCCGAGAACCATCGAGCGGGTTTTATTGGGAAATTAATCATTGACGAACATTTAATTAATTAACCGTTATCTTTGTTGCTTTAAGTTAACGGTGTCGGCATGTTTTCGGCGCCGATTGTTTTATTTGTTATCGTTCGGTTCGTTCGGAGATGTTTCGCTAAAGTCATATTGTCGCGAATTATTCGTTCGGTTCGGACGAACATTTAATTTTACGTCATTATGTCATATAATTTATTAAAAGGGAAAAAAGGCTTAATATTCGGAGCGCTCAACGATAAATCCATCGCGTGGAAAACGGCCGAACGCGCTTACGAAGAAGGCGCCGTGTTTGTTCTCTCCAACACGCCCGTATCATTGCGTATGGGAACCGTGCAGGAATTGGCCGAAAAATGCAAAACCATCGTCATACCGGCCGATGCCACCAAAGTGGAAGATCTCGAAGTGGTTATCGAACAGGGTATGGAACAGCTTGGCGGAAAATTCGATTTCGTGTTGCATTCCATCGGTATGTCGCCCAATGTTCGTAAAGGAAGAACATACGACGATGTGGACTACAATTATTTGTTGCAAACCATCGATGTGTCGGCTGTTTCGTTTCACAAAGTATTGCAGGTATGTCGAAAAATGGATGCCATCAACGATTGGGGTTCGGTGGTTGCACTTTCGTACATTGCCGCGCAACGCACTTTGTACGGCTACAACGACATGGCTGACGCCAAGGCTATGTTGGAATCAATTGCTCGCAGTTTCGGGTACATTTACGGTCGCGAGAAAAAGATACGCATCAACACCATATCGCAATCGCCGACCATGACTACCGCGGGCGGCGGTATTATGGGTTTCGGGAATTTGTTGGACTTTGCCGATCGCATGTCGCCTTTGGGCAATGCAACGGCGGATGAATGCGCCGATTACGTCATCACGCTTTTCTCCGATCTTACCCGTAAAGTGACCATGCAAAATCTGTATCACGACGGCGGTTATTCGAGCATGGGTATGAGTTTGAGAGCCATGCAGATATACAATGAGGGTCTCGAATATCAAGACGTAAAAAGAGATTAAGCTAAATTACCGAATATTGATCATTAAACGTCAACTTCGGTTGTCAATATTCGATTACCAATATTCAATTGTTTGACTCCGCGTAAAATCCTTTTATTCGGCATATGTGTCGCGCTTTTGATCTTTCTCGTATCGGCAATTTTTCCGTCGGACGGTTTGAAGATCGGTTCGGTGACGCTTCGTTTTCCCGACCCCCGGACTTGGTTGCAACCTGCCGGCGTACCTGAGTATAAGGATATTCGGACAATTATAGCATCGGTGGATACCACCGACAGGGAAATTACACCGATATTGGTCGAGAACGACACGATTTCCGCGGTTGATTCGACAGATTCGTCGTCGGTCGGCTTGCCGCGGATCACCATGCCCATCGACAGCGTATATACACATACCCATCCGTTTGAATTTCCCGAAGGGCGCGATACCTTATTATATCCGTTCTTCAGAACTCTTGCCGGTGTCAATAAGCGCGACAAACCCGTTCGCATACTGCATTACGGCGATTCGCAAATTGAAGGCGACCGCATTACGGCAACCATTCGCAATTACATGCAGAAAAACTTCGGCGGGCAAGGCATCGGCTTTATTCCGATTGTGCCCGCAACCGATGCTTCCCTTACATTTCAACGGGATGTATCGCCGCGATGGACTCGTTTTTCGATGCTTGATAAAAAGAGTGATTCATTGGTATTCGGTCGACGATTCGGCATTGCGGGTAGTTTTTCCCGTTATGTTCCTTCCGATGCCGCGGACACTTCGGCACATATAGGGCTGACCCCTTTTTATCTCGGATATCGCAATATTCGGACATTTACGCATGCTCGTCTTTTTTACGGACCGTCCGAGGCTCCTTTTACGATTACCGTCAATCAAGCCCTCATGCAACGGTCGGAAAGTCAAGATATCGTTTCGTGCGGTTGGTGGCGATTCGATCAAAAACAAACGTCGCTCGATTTGTTGCTGCAATCCTCTGATCTGCCTGACGTATATGGCATATCGCTTGACGGAGCACGCGGCGTTGCCGTGGATAACATGGCGATGCGGGGCAGCGCCGGTTTGGATTTTGTCCGAATGGATACGGCGCAAATGGGACGGATGTTTCGCATGATGGATGTCGAAATGTTGATATTGCAGTTCGGCGCCAATGTGGTACCGCATGTTGTCGACAATTACGATTATTATGCTCGCGGACTGGCACGGCAATTGCATGTACTTAAAACGCTGAAATCCGGGTTAACAATTGTGGTTGTCGGCGTAAACGATATGTCGCAAAATGCCCCGGATGGGTATGTTTCTTACCCGAACATTGTCAAAGTGCGAAATGCGCAGAAGAAAGCGGCATTTGATGCCGGATGCGTGTTTTGGGATTTATTTGAAGCGATGGGCGGCGAAAATTCCATGCCGAGTTGGGTCTTTGCCGACCCGTCGTTGGCGCAAAAAGATTTTGTGCATTTTTCGCATGGCGGTGCCAAAATCGTGGCGGAATTATTTTGCCGAGCATGGGAGAAAGAGTATCGGAAATATTCCGGAAAGCGTAAACGATAGGTGCTTGCATGCGTAAATGGGATGTAAATATCCTGAATGAAAAAAATATTGTTTTTTGAAAAACAGCGATATTTCGACGAATCAACGTTATCCCGAATTGTCGTACGGTAAAAATAATTTAGTATATTTGTGTAATTTTATCATAAAACAAAAAAAATCAAACAATAGTTAATAATTTGATAGAAAGTATTATAAAAGGCATCCTCGAAAAGAAAGGACATGAAGTGGTATGTATTGACCTGTCGCGGATAGAAAGTGCCGTATGTCGGTATTTTATTATTTGTCACGGCGATTCGAACACGCAAGTTAATGCAATTGCCGAATCGATTGAAAAAGAAACAACGGAGCACCTTCATATGCGTCCTTATTCGGTGGAAGGGACAAACAATGCGGAATGGGTGTTGTTGGATTACGGCGAAACCGTTGTGCACGTTTTTCAAAAGCCTTTCAGATCACGGTATAAATTGGAAGAATTATGGGGAGACGGAAAACTCACCCGAATCAATGAATCAATCAGTCAGGAAAAACATAATGAGCGATAACAACACAAATTCACCTTTACAGGATAAAAATTCGTTTCCGGACGATCATCGCAATAAGCCGAACGGGCAGGCAAAGAAGCCGAAGTTTAACATATATTGGCTTTACATTGCCTTATTTGCGATTTTTGTCGGTATGCAATTTTTCAATTTCGGTCCCAAGAAGATAGAAATTGATTATAAGACGTTTAAATTCGAAATGCTTCAACCGGGCGATATCGAAAAAATTGTGGTGATCAACCACAAAGAAGCCGATATTTACATTAAACCGGAAAAGCTTAAGTCCGGTAAATACCAGCAATATTTCAAGGCGGGTAAAGAACCGGGCGAAGGGCCGCAGTTTTACATGACCATCGGTTCATCGGAAGCATTCGAACAACAGTTGAAAGATGCACAACAGGATGTTCCCGAAGACCAACGTATTTACCCGAAATACGAGGAGCGTAAAGATTTTCTCGGGGAAACGCTCACTTGGATATTACCGTTTATTCTGTTGATTGCTTTGTGGATGTTCGTTTTCCGCAGGATGACGGGCGGCGGCGGTGGCGGCGGCGGAAATATTTTCAGTGTTGGCAAATCGCGTGCTCAGATTTTCGATAAAGAAAAAACAACGGTAAAAGTCGATTTCAAGGATGTAGCCGGATTGGAAGAAGCCAAAGTGGAAATCAAGGAAATCGTCGACTTTTTGAAAAATCCGAAAAAATATACCGATTTGGGCGGTAAAATTCCCAAAGGAGCATTGTTGGTGGGACCTCCGGGCACCGGTAAAACATTGCTTGCCAAAGCAGTGGCAGGTGAAGCCAACGTGCCGTTCTTTTCCATGTCGGGTTCCGACTTTGTGGAAATGTTTGTCGGCGTAGGCGCTTCGCGTGTTCGCGACCTGTTCAAACAAGCCAAAGAAAAAGCGCCCTGCATCATTTTCATCGACGAAATTGATGCCATTGGTCGTGCACGCGGCAAAAATCCGAATTTCGGAGCAAATGACGAACGGGAAAATACGCTCAACCAATTGCTTACCGAAATGGACGGTTTTGCTTCCAACGTGGGAATCATTATCCTTGCCGCCACCAATCGGGCCGATATTTTAGATAAGGCATTGCTTCGCGCGGGACGTTTCGACCGTCAAATACATGTGGAATTGCCCGATTTGAACGAACGGAAAGACATTTTCCGCGTACATCTGCGTCCGTTGAAGATCGAACAAGGATTGGATGTCGAATTCTTGGCACGTCAAACGCCCGGTTTTTCGGGCGCCGATATTGCCAACGTATGTAACGAAGCGGCCTTGATAGCGGCTCGGAAAGATAAAACCAATGTCGAAAAACAGGATTTCTTGGATGCCGTTGACCGTATCGTGGGCGGACTCGAACGTAAGAACAAGATTATTACCCAACAGGAAAAACGTACCATTGCTTATCATGAAGCGGGTCATGCAACGGTAAGCTGGATGCTCGAACATGCACATCCGTTACTTAAAGTGACCATTATTCCCCGCGGGCGGGCATTGGGTGCTGCTTGGTATCAACCCGAGGAACGACAAATCACCACCGTGGAACAGCTTTTCGAGGAAATGTGTGCCACTTTGGGCGGACGGGCTTCCGAAGAATTGACGTTTAATACCATTTCGACGGGTGCGCTCAACGATCTCGAACGGGTTACCAAACAAGCGTATGCCATGGTAAGTTATTACGGCATGGGCAGCCGATTGGGAAACATGAGTTTTTACGATTCGACGGGACAATCGGAATATTCGTTTACCAAACCGTACAGCGACAAAACGTCGGAAGCGATCGATAAAGAAGCTTTCGACTTGGTAGGTAAGGCGTATGCACATGCCAAAGAAATTTTGACGGGTCATAAAGACGGATTGAAAAAATTGGCTGAGTTGTTGTTGGAAAAAGAGGTTATTTTTTCGGAAGACCTCGAAAAGATATTCGGGAAACGGCCGTTCAAAAAAGAAAGCGACGAAATCGCGGAGGAGACGCCGGACGGTGTTTCTCCGGCGGATACATCGAACATTTGACCGCCGGAAACGTTCGATGAGTATCGTAGAACATCGAATTTAACAATCATACACTTAATACCGGGAAAAATGGAAAATTGGAAATGCGTTTATTCGACCAATCAGGTGTATAAAGCCGAAGCTGTCAGGGATTTTTTGGCCAAGGAAGATATTGAGGCTGTGGTTGTCAACAAAAAGGATTCCGCATATACCGTTTTCGGCGAAGTGGAACTGTACGTGCAGCCCGAAGATGAAAACATGGCTGTTGAGTTGATTAAAGAGGTTAACATTGAGTAATATTGTTAAACGTACCCTTTCGGGCGCGGTTTTTATCGTCTGCGTTATCGGTTCCATACTGTGGCATCCTTATGCGTACGCGGGGGTGTTTACGTTGATTATTATTTGGTCGTTGCTCGAGTTTTACGATATTGTTATCAAGGATCGGGTACATGCCGGTAAATTTATCGGAATAGTGAGCGGCATCATCTTATTCGCCGCAAGTTTCTTTTATGCGCGGGGGCTGGTTACGAGCGAGGTTTTCCTCATTTTTATCCCTTTATTTGTCGCTTTGTTTATTGGTCAATTGTACTCGTTTGACCGATATTCGTTTCGTGCCGGAGCGTATACGTTGACGGGTGTGATTTATATCGCCTTACCGTTTTCGTTATGCAACGGTTTGGTCTTTGGTGTGCAAAACGGGCAAATAGAATATACGCCGGATATCTTGCTCGGTTTTTTTATCTTGTTGTGGACTAACGATACATTTGCTTACTTGACGGGAATGCTGCTCGGCCGACATCGTTTGTTTGAGCGTATTTCGCCCAAGAAATCGTGGGAAGGGTTTTTCGGCGGATTAATATGCACGGTTGCCGCATCGTTGCTTATTGCCGAGTTGTTTCCCGTGTTACCTAACTATCATTGGGCCGCTATAGCCGCCATAATAGTTGTTTTCGGTGTTTACGGCGATTTGTTCGAATCGCTATTGAAACGGAATTTGCGAATTAAGGATTCCGGACGATTTCTTCCCGGGCACGGCGGTATTCTCGACCGTTTCGATTCCGTGCTGTTGGCTGCTCCCATGGTTTTTTTCTATTTGCAAATGTTCGTATTTTAATATTTTACCTGGCGGGGTGCATTTCAAATTGTCGCGCCAAATATCCTATCGGGTTTTCAAAACCCGATAGGATTTGCCGATGTATAAGACCTATCAGGTTTTTAAAACCTGTTAGGTCATTCCGAAAAAGTGACAATTTGAAATGCACCTACCCGGCGGAAATATTTGGATAATCAAAAATGTCCGAGTATCTTTACCATCTAATTTAATACCGGATCCGATGAGAATGAGCAATTAACGGTTGGTTTAAAAACCGACATCTTTTCCGTTTGAAATAATAATCGGTTTAATCGTCTGCCTCGGCAGATAACAGTTAATTGCATTCATGAGTATTATCGTCGGCGATTTATCGTATCGCCATCCCAATCAAAAACTTTTATTCGATCATTTGAATTTTTCCGCAGGAGCTCGGGAAAAAGTATCTATTGTCGGCAACAACGGAATCGGCAAATCCACCTTATTGAAATTGATGGCGGGTCGGTTGCAGCCGACCGAAGGAAGCATCGTATCCGATTCGGCACCTTATTATGTTCCGCAACATGCGGGTCAAATTGACGAAAGCGTTGCGGAAATGTTGGGTGTCGGCGAAAAATTGGCGGCGTTGGATGCCGTTATGAAAGGAAGCATTGCCCAATCGGATTACGACACGCTGGCCGATGATTGGGAAATAGAATCGAGATGCATGGCAGCGCTTTCCCGATGGAATTTGCCTCACGTGAAACTCGATACGCCCGTGAATTCTTTGAGCGGGGGCGAAAAAACGAAAGTATTTTTGGCGGGTTTGCACATTCATACGCCCGATATCATATTGCTCGATGAGCCGACCAATCATCTTGACCAAAGAAGCCGCGATTTGTTGTATCAATACATTGAGCAAAGTAAAGCGACCATCGTTGCGGTCAGTCACGATATGACGCTTTTGAATTTACTGCAAACCACTTACGAGTTGTCTGAACACGGTATTACGGCATACGGAGGAAATTATTCTTTTTACGAAGAACAAAAAGCAATAGAAGTTAATGCGTTGAGCGAACATATTCGCGAGGAAGAAAAAAAACTTCGTCTTGCCCGAAAACAAGCGCAAGAAGCCTTGCAACGTCAGGAAAAGCGAACGTCTCGACAAGGTGAAAAAAACAAAATGCAGGTTCCGCGCATCATGCGAAATACATTGCGTAATTCGGCGGAAAATACGGCATCCGCATTAAAAGAAAAACATGAGGAAATCATCGGCGACGGTCAAGTTAAATTGTCGGAATTGCGACGGCAAAAAGAGGCGTTGCGGGAACTGAAACTCGATTTCGATAATACGTCGCTTCGTCCCGGTAAGCTGTTGATCGAAGCTTGTCAAGTTAATTTCGGTTATCGTCCGGATGCGATGTTGTGGAAAACACCGTTGGATTTTAAGCTTTTCGGTAACGACCGTATTCAATTGTCGGGCGACAACGGATCGGGGAAGACCACGTTCGTCAAATTGCTGACCGGTTTGCTTGCTCCGTCTTGCGGAGAAATCAAGCGGGCCGCTTTCGATTGGATTTGTTTGGATCAGGATTATACTCAAGTAGAGGCGGATTGTACCGTCGAGCAACTTGCCGAACAATACAATCGGAATAAATTGGCGGAACACGAAGTTAAATTGCGCTTAAATCGTTTCTTGTTTCCGTCGGACACATGGGACAAGAATTGCCAAGCGCTCAGCGGCGGCGAAAAAATGAGATTGTGCCTCTGTTGCTTGATGATTGGTAATCAAGCACCCGATTTGATCATATTGGACGAACCGACCAACAATTTGGATGTTGCAAGCCTGCGAATATTAACGCAGACGATTAAAAATTATCAAGGCAGCCTGTTGGTTATTTCGCACGACAAATATTTCGTAAACGAAATAGGCGTAACGGGAAATTTGATGCTTTGTTAACGTTGGATGCAATCATTCGGATTTTGTCGAGTCCCGAAGGGACGAAATCATCAACAGTGTGTCGCTACTACGCGGCTCGATATCGGTTGAAGCATTTGGTTTCCGGGGGTAATCACCCCCGGAAACCAAAGATTTTGTCACTACGTGACTTCCACGTTGATGATACCGACATTTTGCCGTAGGCCTTACACGTCAATAGAAATTGTAAGACATCAATATAGCAGCAATTAGGTATCTTTTCGGATAGTTATTATTTATTATTATTGACTTTCATTTTTAAGGGACTTACATCCCAATGTTATACCCCTATCCGGATTCTCCGAAAAGCCCGCCGCCTTTCAGCCAAAAGCCCGCCTGTTCTTTCTGAAAAGACGGCGGGCTTTTTAAATTTGCCGCTTGTGCTTTTAAAAAAAGCCCGCCTGCTTTTTATTTTTCGGTTACGTCCGATTTTGATCAAATCGGGTTTTGTCATCGGGGAAAGGAATCACTTTTCCTTAAATACCTTTCCTTTCGGTAGTTCAAATAAATTCGGATCAACGGGTTCTTCGCGGAATTGTACCGCTTCGGTGGTAATTTGTTTCATCACGGTTTTCAACGCAATACCTTTCCATATCCAAACTTTCATGTTGTACTTCGTTACTTCGAATACATCGCATTCTTTGCCGAGCAGGGTTTCCTTGCCTGCTTTCTTAACGCCATAGTATTCGATATCTTTCGCGCTCATGTTTTCGTAATCCGTACTCGACGAGCTGATACCCGAGCGTATGCGGGTTCCGGCGGATGTGTCGTTCTTGAAACTGTACATGTAACCGTCGCGGATAACGGAATAACCGGTATATTGGTCCTCCTTATCACCCATGAGGGTTACCATGTATTGTTTGGCGCCGTAGTCGTCGAACCACGTTTTTTGTGTCAGCCCGATACCGCCCATTTTATTTTCTATATAGCCCGATTTAATTTTATAGGGACCTTTGGTGTCGGTGGTCACCGATGCGGCGGCGGGTTGCGAACCGTCAACGGTTTGTTGTTTGCCGGAACTGCCTCCGCAGGCATACAACATAGTGATAATAGCGATGATGAACAGATATTTCATGTCGGTTAAATTTTATAGTTTTACAAATTCCACGCGGCGATTTTTAGCCTTGCCGTCGTCGGTACCGTTGTCGGCTATCGGGCTGCTTTGTCCCTTGCCGGCGCTTTTCAGACGATCGGCTGCGACGCCCATCGAAACAAGTTTATCGGCTACCGCTTTTGAGCGCGCTTCTGAAAGCGTCTGGTTCGAAGCCGCATTGCCCGTATTGTCGGTATGCCCTTCCACGCTGAACTTCAACGTCGGGTTTTCCGTCAGCAGTTGCAGGATGCGGTTCATTTCGCCCATCGATTCGGGTTTGATGGTCGATTTGCCCACATCGAAAGTGATTCCGTAAGTGATAAACTTGCCGTCGCTCATCATGCGGTCGTAAAGCGGCACAGCGCCTTCGGCCATGCGGATGTTTTTGATAAAATATGCATTCTCGCTCTCCCCGGTGCCTCTGATATCAAATTTTGATGCTTTTGTCACATTCGGGATATTGGCTGTGCGTTCGCCGTTGACGTATATCTTTAGGGCGCGTTTGTTGAATGAAACGGCAAGGCGGTGGAATTCTTCCACGGCAAGCCCGGTAATTTTTTGGTTACCTCTACGGTGATCTCCGTCGGAAGGATTTTTCCATTCCCATTCTATTCCTAAATGATCATCGTCTCGTGCTACAATTGTAATGTTGTATGCAAAATGGTTGTCTTTATCTTCAAACTCAATTAAATACTGGTCAAAATACTTGTCCCGCTTCTTTCCGAAATACAGGAAATCGAACTCCAGGGTATATACATCGGGCAAGTATTCTTTCATATTGTCCATCAGCGGGGTTATGTTGGTGTATTTATGCAGGTTGATTACTTTCACCCCATTGATGGATGCAATTTCGGCATTTCCACTTTTGAGATCCCATTGACTGGGGAATTCGCCAGCTTTTTCCCTGGCCACATCGTCGTCGAAAATAATCTTATCACCAGGCACAAAGTCCGATTTGGAATATGCCATCTCCAATGACTTAGCCGACGTTGCGGCGCCGCCACCGCTGTTGCCGGTGCTTTGACTCTTAGCTTCGGTTGCCGGCGGTTGACTGTTGTCGGTCGTTGTTTCGTCGGCTTTTTCTCCATCGGCTTCATTGTCCGATTTTTTCTTGTCTTTATCCTTATCTTTATAAGAATTCGGATCAGTCACCTTGTCGATGCTTTTGCTCACCGCCTCGTCGGTTTTTTGTTCCGACTTGCGTACCGTGGCGTCCTCGGCGCTTTTCTTGATGGCTTTACCGAGTCTTTCGCCGAATTGCGCTTGCGCGGTCATGCATGATGCCGCAAAAAGCGCCGTCATTAATAATAATTTAATCCTTTTCATGATGATGTTTTTTTAAAGCTTCCTCCCTAATCCTCTCCCAACCGGGAAAGGAATGGCGCTTGATGCCTTTATGGAAGAAACTTAGGTTGAAATTTTGAATTATTGAATATTTATTTGATTTCAGTGATGCGGTATTCATCGAGTTTAACCACATCGGACAACGTGACGCCGCCCGTCTTAAATTCGGTGACTTCCGTGCGTATGGGATTAGGGCCTGTTTGGATATATTTCAGCGTAAAACCGTAACGATTGTCTATCCAAAATGTACCGAGCCCGTCGCCGTAAACATAGGTGTAGACGGTGGCATCGCGTCCGATAATTTTTTCGTTACCGGTTTTCTTAAAACCGCTTTCATCCATCATACTTGCATGCATAAAAAGGTGTGCGGCAAGCATCCTGTCAAAACCCTGATATGCGAACTTTGCGTCGAACGGACGAACTTCGCCCGTTTTTTTCGTATCGTTCAATTTGTATACTTTTCCGGCGCTTTCATCAACAACAATTGATTGATTGCCCCAATCCCCTTCCATGCGAAACACCCAACCTTGTTTGCATCGTGCTTGATAGAAATAATACGGGTTCTGCCCCTGAGCGTCGAAAACGAGCGAAATACCGTAATTGACGAGCTCCGATTCGACTTCTTTTTTTGTTTTCGGCTTTCCGTCGCCTTGCTGCGGTGTTTGTGCGCCGACATGCACTACCAACGTTACTGTCACGAATAATAATTTGATCCTTTTCATGACGTTTTTGATGATTATTTTGATAATGATTCATAGATGTTTAGCCTGCCGAATCGAGATAATCCGGCAAGCTGTCAAGCATCCTATGGCGCAAAAGTGATCCGGAAGCCGGTAAATTCGCCCATGGTGCCCACGACACGGTAAGCCGAACGACAGTAAGCATTGTCGTGAATAATCCAACTGCCTCCGCGTGCAATGTGTAGCAAACCCGAATTCGGGCCGGTAGGATCGGTAACGGATGCACTTTCGTATTTGCCGTCGAAGTCGCTGCACCATTCCGCCACGTTGCCGTGCATATCGTGTAATCCCCATGCATTGGGTGCATAAGAGCCGACGGGAACGGTGGCACAGGGGGCACCGGGAAGTGGTTCTTCGCTTTCATAAACATCGCCCCATCCCCAGTTGGCTTGGGCTACGGTAAGCGTGGCGCCGGTATTGAAGGCTGTGGTGGTACCTGCGCGGCAGGCATATTCCCATTGCGCTTCGGTGGGTAATTTACCTCCTGCCCAACGGGCAAATTCATCTGCTCCGTACCAAGTTACAAAAATCACGGGGTAATTATCTTTTCCGGGAGCAGGTTCCCATTTTTTGGTACCTGTGTTGTAATGCATTCCCCAATCGTGGGGTGAAGAAGCAGTGGCATATACCAGTATTTTCGAGAAGTCCGTGCCCCCCGGGTACTGTGCGTTTTGCCCGACATTTTTGTCATTGAGAAAAACGGCAAACTGAGCATTAGTTACTTCATAAACACCCATTCGGAAGGCTGCGCTCAGTGTTACTTCGTGCCGCGGGCGTTCGGCAGGAAAAACACTTTCCGATGTCAAACTACCCATGTTGAACTTGCCGGCATTAACGACTACGGTGCTCATGAAAAGAACCTGCGACACGGTCACCGTTTTATTTGTATTACCGGCGGCGAGTGTCAACGACAGATTACGAGCTTCAAAAATATTGGTTTTCACGGTCACGGTTATGACTGCATTGCCGGTACCGCTCGACGGGCTAACTGTACACCAGTTGTTATCGGCAGGTGCCGTAATGTTCCATGAAGCATTTGAAGTGACATCAAATGTCAATGAAGTTGCCAAGCCGGTCGAAAAGTTCAATTTATTCGTACTTACGGTTAATTCTTTCGGAATAAAGGTCTGATTTACGGTTACCGTTTTGGTACGCTCACCGGCGGTAATCGTAATTTCCAAGTTTCGGACGGCATCGGTATTGTTTTCCGTTGTCGTTACGGTTACGGTGGCATTGCCGTTTCCGCTTGTCGGACTTACCGTACACCACCGCTTGTCGGACGGCAAGGTGATGTTCCATGCATTGTCGGAAGTAATGTCGAAACTTGTTTCTCCGGCATTACCCGAATTAAAGGTTAGTGTTTCGGTGCTCACGGTCAAGTTATTTTTCGTCCCGTCATCTTTTTTACAACCGGTTGTAAATAAGATTATAGTGACCGTGATAAACAATATGTTTCTCATGATGTTTTATTTTGATGGTCTCGTTAAACTTATCGGAAAACTTTCCGATAACGAAGGAATTAAAATTACCGATTTGGAAAACCTCCATGCACCGCTGTTAATAACGTGTGCAAGCGAACAACGGGCATGGAGGAACATCCACATCACAGGATATTTTAAAATTTGAATGATACGCCGAGATTCAAGATGGCAACACCATATCCTAATTCGGCGAAAGCCGCAAACGAATCGGTAAAATAATATCGAGCGCCTACAAACCACGACCAAGTAAATCCGCTGGCTGCACCGGAAGCATAATTATTCCATAAATCGTCTTCCCATTTGAAAGAGACGATATCGTAACCCAGCATCAAGCCGGTATACGTATCCAGTTTGTCAAGAAACGCATAATGTAAAGCGCCTCTCGCTCCGATGATGATGTTGGAACTTTTCCAATAATCGGTTTTGGCCGAAGCATAACCCAACAAACCACCCACGCCGATGGAGCTTTTTTCGTCCCAAAGGTTGTCTTTCACACAATGTTCATAATATGCCGAGATGGCAGGTATTCGCTTGATACCCGAACCGTAATATCCCGCATACATATTCCCGCCGAATCCGATACCGACTCCAACCACATTGTCTTTCTGCGCAAACGATGTTTTTTGTGCCGAAACATTCAATGCCGCGAGACACGCGACCAAACATGCAATAAATAATTTTTTCATTTGTTTTTTATTTAGAAGTTTTCCTACTCATAAGGCTTTTCGGAATTCGCCGTTCGTTCTTAATGATGAAGCAAAAATACGGGGCGGGATATTTTAAAAAATTACCATTTCCGGTCATTTTTTAAGTTTGGCTTCAATTTATTTTTGCATTTGATTTTGTTGTACATTTGGCTGAATGTTAGTTGCTAATATGAACCTCGATAAACCCGAAGAAATGAACCCGAAGACTTTTTGCGGAAATATGATATGGTTAATATGGGCAGTATTATTGGTGTTCGGAACAAATGTTCGGGCTCAAAATCTCGATTCTTTGGAATTATTGCTTCCGAAAAAGGATATGACACCGGAGGAACGAATGAATATATACTACGAATTATGTTGGGGGTATTTTAATTTCGATTACGATAAGTCGCGCGAGTATGCATATCTGGGTTTGAATTTGGCAAAAAAGGAAAAGAATGATTTGTGGCAAGCCAAATTCAATCGCATGTACTCGGGTGTTTTTTTTCGGCTGGGAGATTCGGATTCAGCTCTTTTTTATATCGATAAGTCGCTGGCTTTGGCTCAAAAGTGTGGTGATGAAATGGAAGAAGCCAATGTTTGGAGTGTAAAAGGAACTATTTATATAGCTCGCGGAAAGTATCCCGAAGCACTCGAATTTCAGATTAATGCGCTTAAATTTTATGAGAATTCGGATGACAAAAGCGGTATATTGACAGTGACGGCAAATATCGCCTTATTGTACCAATATATGGAGCAATTAAACCATGCCGAGAAATATGCATTGAAAGCAAAAGTGTTGGCAGAAGAATTAGATGATAAGGAAAAGCTTATCCAAATTAATTCCTGTCTTTCCGATATCTATGTAAAGACAAACCGAAAAGAGCAAGCCGTGAAAAGTATGCAAAAAAGCATAGACCTTGCTCATTCGTTCGGAAGTCAACTTCTTTTGGCCAATACGTTGCAGTATGCCGCTCATATATACATAAATGTTGAGAGGTATGACTTGGCATTGAAATATGCGGAAGAGAGTTTGGAATCGGCAAAATCGGTTGGTTCTACGGATCATATTGCGGCAGCTTACAGTGTCATGGCAAGAGCTCAATTCGGACTTGGCCGATATGCCGAAAGTGAAACTGCGGCGTTGCAGGGATTCGGAACCGATTCAGCCTCAGTCATTTCATCCGCATTGCTTGCTTCGGTTGTGGAAGCAAACATTATGACGGGTAATAAGAAAAAAGCCTTGGAATACTACAATAAATATTGCGATTTCATAGAGAGCCGTAATGTTAACGAACTCGAGCGCCAAATTTCGGAAATGGAAGTAAAATACGAAACCGAAAAGAAAGAATTAAAAATATCCGTTCTGGAATCCGAAAAACAATTGTTGGAAAAGGAAAGGCGCTTGACTCTATGGCTGAGTATTGCCGGCGGTACGGCACTTTTATCGGCCTTGGCATTTTTTGTCGTTAGGCAACGACTCATCCGACAGAAGGTGGTCCGTCTCGAACGAGAAAAACAGCTTATTGCCACCCAGGCGGTACTCGACGGTGAAACGGCCGAACGTACCCGTTTGGCGCGCGACCTGCACGACGGTTTGGGCGGTATGCTTTCGGTGGTGAAATTAAATTTGAATGATATGAAAAACGGAGTAAGTATTGAAAGTGAAGATGTGATGCGTTTCGACCGCGTGGTGGGCCTGCTCGATGAGTCGATTCGCGAATTGCGTCGCGTGGCGCATAACATGATGCCCGACTCGCTCACCCGCTACGGCCTGAGGGTGTCGCTCAACGATTTTTGCAATGATATTCCCGGAGCCGTATTCTCTCATTACGGCAACGACGAACGTCTCGATCCGAAGCTCGAAGTGATGATTTATCGTACGGTGCACGAGTTGGTGAACAACGTGCTGAAACATGCCGGCGCCGACGAAATCATTGTGCAAATGGTGCAAGAATCCGATCGTGTGTCAATCGCCGTACAAGACAACGGTCGCGGTTTCGATCCCGATGCGGAGACTTCGGGCACGGGTTTGAAAAACATTCGTAACCGGGTGGGCTCCTACAACGGACGTATGGAGATATATTCCGAGCCGGGCAAAGGAACGGAAATCAGCGTGGAATTTAAATTGATGACGGACGACAAAAAATAAAAAGACGGACAGCTTTTATGGTGTTGCTCCGAAAGATTGAAATTTTATCGTTATTCGTTAAATGTCAATTACCGATATAATCTTTACTAAATCCGAAAAATGAAATCGAAGTTTTTTTACGGAAATATGGTGCCGGTGTTGTCGGTTATACTGTGTTTGATATGCGGAACGAGTTTGTCGGCACAAAATCTCGATTCGTTGGAGCAGGTATTGAAAACGCAAGAACTTACATCCGACAAGTTGATCAAAATCTACGATGATTTAAGCTGGGGTTATCTGAGCATCAACTTTGATAAATCTTCCGACTACGCACGGAAAGGCATTACGATCGCCGAAAAAGAAAAAAACACCGTCATGGTCGGCACGTTTTATCGTAATCTCGGGGTTGCATACTATATGGACGGAAATAACGATACTGCCCGTATATATCTCGATCAAGCGCTTGAATATGCCGGCAAAGCAAAGGATGAAAACCTTGAAGCATCTGTTTACGGCGCCATTGGAAATATTTACCATGTTGAAGGCCAAACGGAAAAAACGTTGGAATATTACCAAAAATCGCTCAAGCTGTCGGAAAAACAAAACAATAAAATTCGAACCGGCATGTTATTGGGGAATATCGGGGCAATGTATTTACATATCGACAACCATTTACAAGCTGAAAGTTATTACCTCAGGGCCGAAAAAATATGCACGGAAATCAACGACTTGTTTGGGCTCGCTACCGTAAAAAGCGGATTAGCCGACATTTACCTCGAAAAAAAGGAATTTCAAAAAGCATTGGATTATGTCCTCTCGGCAGTTGATATCTGCCGGTCGTTGGGAAAAACGGCCGAAGAATCCGAAGCATTACAAATGGCAGCTTTTGTGTATAAAGATGGATTCAATGATTATCCCCGCGCCATGGAATATGCCCGGAAAAGTCTGGAATTATCCGAAAAGACAGGTTACATACGCGATATAGTGGCTTCGTTGAGTGTGTTGGCAACGACACAATTTAAGATGGGACAATACGCCGAGTGCGAAGAAAATGCATCGCGCGGGTTGGCGCTCGATTCGACGCACATTGTGAGAAAAACTCTTTTGTTTTCCGTACTGAGAGCAAGTATTATGCTGGGAAAAAAGAAACAAGCATTGGATTATGCCGAACAAATTAACGACTTGACGTTCCGTCTGAATAATGATGAATTCAAGCAGAAGCTTTTCGGCATGGAGCTAAAATACGAAACAGACAAAAAGGAGATACAAATAAATGCATTAGAGAAGCAAAAGTTATTTATTACTTGGTTGAGCATTGCACTGGGAATGATTTTCCTGTTGGCTTTGGCTTTTTTCATCGCCAAGCATCGTTTAGCGGTCAACCGGCGAAAATTGGCCGAACAACAAGTAAAACAACTTGAACAGGAAAAACAACTTATCGCTACGCAAGCCATACTCGACGGCGAAACGGCCGAACGCACGCGACTGGCACGTGATCTGCACGACGGATTGGGCGGCATGCTTTCGGTGGTAAAATTGAATTTGAACAATGTGAAAAAAGGAGCAAGTATTCAAAGCGAAGATGTGGTGCGTTTCGATCGCGCCATGGGCCTGCTCGACGAGTCGATCCGCGAATTGCGTCGCGTGGCGCATAATATGATGCCCGATTCGCTCACTCGCTACGGTCTGCGCGTGTCACTCAACGATTTTTGCAACGGCATACCCGGTGCTGGGTTCACCTGTTACGGCAACGATGACCGTCTCGATCCGAAACTCGAAGTAATGATTTACCGGACGATACATGAATTGGTGAACAACGTGCTGAAACACGCCGGCGCTGACGAAATTCTCGTGCAATTGGTACAAGAGTCCGACCGAGTGTCGATTACCGTGCAGGATAACGGACGCGGTTTCGATCCCGCCGCACCCGGTTCCGGCACCGGGTTAAATAATATTCGTAATCGCGTGGCATCATACAACGGCCGTATGGAGATATATTCCGAACCGGGCAAAGGAACGGAAATAAATGTGGAGTTTAAATTGTAAAGTCTCTCTCCCTGCCCTCTCCAAAGAAAGGGCAGGAAGAGAGACTTTTTAAATCAGTCAAAAATGATTACCGTGCAAATCGTGGACGACCACAAGATGTTTATCGCGGGGATGGAAAAAATCATCAACGAGTCGGGTGTTGCTCGAGTTATCGGCACGGCCAATTCCGCTCGCGAATGTTGGCAAATGCTTGTTTGGGACCGAGCCGACGTACTGCTGCTCGATATTCACTTGCCCGACGGTAACGGCGTTGATCTTTGCCCGCAGATCAAACAAAAATACCCGGATCTGAAAATATTGGCATTGACGAGCTTTGCCGAATATGCCGTGGTCAGCCGTATGCTCGAGAATGGTGCTACGGGTTACGTATTGAAAAACGCCATGCCCGAGGAGATCATTCAAGGAATCGAAACCGTGGCCGAAGGCGAAAAGTTTTTATGCCACGAGGTCGACTTGCTGCTCAAAAGGCAGGCGGGACAAGCCGTGATTCTTACCCGCAAAGAGCGCGAATTGTTGCGTTTAATTACCGAAGGTTACATCAGCAGCGAGATAGCCGAAAAAATGCACTTGGGTATTGACAGTATCAACAACTACCGCAAAAATCTGCTTTTGAAATTGGATGCTCGCAATACTGCCGTTTTGGTAAAGATAGCCATTGAGCAAAAGTTGATTTAAACCTTAATTTAATTTTTACAATTTTTCGGATACCGACATTCAATAAAACCAATACCTGCCGGTTATTGTTATATTGGTCGATCAATTTTGTTGTCATCCGAAAATCAAAAAAATATGGAAACATGCCCTTCATTTTGCGGACTTTTCTCGCACATCAATTGGATTTGGTACATTATTGCCGTAATCGTAACCTTTGCCGTCGGCGCATTGTGGTATTCATTGCTGTTTACCAAAGCATGGATACGGGTATTTAAAATCGAGAGATCCGAAAAAGTCCGATCTTCCGACATGATCATCACCATGTCGGCACAACTTATCGTCACTGCCTTGCTCGGATTGATATTTTTTACGCTTACCGGAATCTCCGCGTGGCTTGCCGTTCTTGTTCTCGTTGCTTTTTGCGGCTGGCAAAAAGGAAGTCTCAAATTCCGTTACGTCAAATGGAACGAATATTTTACGGCTGCCCTAATCGAAGCGGGATTTACATTTGTTGCGGGTCTGATTTTCATTCTCTTCGCCTTGATATAAATATTTCCGTATCATCATAAACAACCGCAAAAACGGAAAGGTATAAATATTTTTATGCCTTCCCGTTGATTACGGCTTGTTTGGGATACAATAAGTCGACAATCAGTCGATTTACCATAAAACCAATTTTAGTTTTATGGTTCTCATGTCATTTGCGCTTTATGGCTTTATATTTCAATACTTTAAAAGTAAGTCGACCGTTCGGTCTAATATTGACACCAAAAAACTCAAGCATAAATAATTTCCTTATATAGTCCCGCCAACC
>JAVBNP010000069.1:0-10407 GCA_031551455.1 Bacteroidales bacterium
GGTACCGACAGTCAAGACTGGGCTGAAATGCTCATGCGCATGTATCTGCGTTATTGCGAACGCCACGAATTCCAAGTTCGCGAAATGGATTACCAAAAAGGCGACGATGCCGGTATTAAATCGGTAACAATAGAAGTGGTGGGCGATTACGCATACGGATTTCTGAAAAGCGAAACGGGCGTGCATCGTTTGGTGCGGGTTTCGCCCTACAACGCGCAAGGAAAACGAATGACCTCGTTTTCGTCCGTATTCATTGCGCCTTTGGTGGACGACACCATAGAAATAGAGGTCAACCCGGCCGAGGTTACTTGGGAAACGTTCCGATCGAGCGGCGCCGGCGGACAAAACGTCAATAAGGTGGAAACGGGCGTACGTCTGCGGTATAAATACAAAGACGACAAAACCGGCGAAATAAAAGAAATCGCCATCGAAAATACCGAAAGTCGTTCGCAGCTCGGGAATAAAGAAAATGCGATGCGGATTCTCAAATCGCAACTTTACGAAATGGAGTTGCAGAAAAAACGCGAAAAGCAAGCCGAAATCGAAGGCCAAAAAAAGAAAATCGAATGGGGCTCGCAAATTCGCAGTTATGTATTCGACGACCGCCGCGTAAAAGACCATCGCACCAATTATCAAACTTCCGACGTTCAAGGCGTCATGGATGGTGATCTCGAGGCTTTCGTCAAAGCATATTTGATGGAATTCGGAGACGAATAAGTAATTGATGATCGAACATTGATGCAAAATATTTTACATTTTAATTATTCACTATTCATTATTCCTTATTAATTGTTCACTCGTCTTTCCATACGAAATTACGTTTTGATTCGTGAATTGGAACTCGATTTCCATGCGGGTTTATCGATCATCACGGGCGAAACGGGCGCGGGTAAATCCATTTTGTTAGGTGCACTCGGTTTGTTGACGGGACAACGTGCCGATACCGGCACGTTGCTCGACGTTTCGAAGAAATGTATCGTGGAAGGCACGTTCGACTTGAACGATGAATCGATGAAGGTTTGGTTTGAAGAGCATGATTTGGAATACGAACCCGAAACGATTATCCGACGGGAAATCGCATCCGACGGGAAATCGAGAGCTTTTGTTAACGATTCACCCGTCAATGTGTCTGTATTGAAAGAATTGGGTTCGCAATTAATAGACATACACTCGCAACATCAGAACATATATCTGCAATCATCCGATTTTCAATTAAAAATATTGGATACCTACGCGCAACAATCGGATGCCGTTGCGGCATACAATAAGGAATATCGGGAATACAAAAAATTGCAGGCCGACACGGAAGAACTCGAAAAAGCGGCCGAACGAGATAAAGCGGAAGCGGAATATCGGCAATTTTTGTTCGACGAGTTGGATAAAGCCAAACTGCGGGAAGGCGAAGAAGACGAACTGGAAGAAGAATCGAAAGCGCTCACCCATGCCGAAGAAATCAAAGCGGGATTGATGCAGGTGAATGCTTTGTTGGATGCGGAGGACGTATCGGCGATACAAATGATCAAATCCGCTGTTTCGGTGACGGGACGACTTCAAAATATATATCCGCATGCCGAAAGTTTTTTCCGACGAATGGAATCATCATTAATCGAACTGAAGGATATTGCCGCGGAAACGGATCGGCTTGCCGAAAGAATGGAGCATAATCCGGACCGACTCGAAGAGGTCAATATCCGCATCGATCTTTTGCACTCGCTCCGACAAAAGCATAAAGTGTCGACGGTAAAAGAATTATCGGACATTCGCGATATGTTGAGCACCAAAATTGCGGAAACGGCCGATTACGACATGCGTATCGAAAAGATGCGCGAACAAACGGCCCAAAGTCGGCAACGACTCACCGACATGGCCGAAACCATTTCCGCCAAGCGTCAGCAAGCCGGCGAGGGTATCGAAACACGCATTCTGTCACTGCTTGGCCGATTGGGAATACCCAACGCCGTTTTCAAAACGGAATTGACTTCCGACGAACAATTCACTCCGACGGGAACGGATCGGGTACGTTTTTTGTTTTCGGCCAACAAACAACAAAATTTACAGGAATTGGGCAAAGTCGCATCGGGCGGCGAAATTTCGCGTTTGATGCTTAGTATCAAAGCGGCCATTGCCGAAAAGATCGCCTTGCCGACGTTGATTTTCGATGAAATCGATTCGGGAATCTCCGGCGAAACAGCCGAAAAGATGGGGAATATTCTGGAAGAAATGTCGCAATTCGCACAGATCATCAATATTACTCATTTGCCGCAAGTGGCAGCCAAAGGTTCGCACCATTACAAGGTGAGCAAAGAAGACAGCCACGACGCCACCCATACCAAAGTCAGAAAACTGACCGATGACGAGCGTGTGGCGGAAATTGCCAAGATGCTGAGCGGCGAGAAAGTTACCGACGCGGCAATCGAAAATGCAAAACACTTGTTGGGAAAACGTTAATTCCCGATCTTTTGATTCTTTCCATTCTCACGAACAGCCGACCGTAACAACCGGAGTAAAATGACATCCGAAAGCATATATATCAAACGGGAAAAGTTGCAACAATCGTTGAAACGATTGGGTAGTGTTGCCGTTGCTTTTTCGGGAGGAGTCGATTCTACATTTCTGTTGTACGAAGCACATCAAGCGCTTGCCGACAACGTACTTGCCATAACGGCCGTTTCGCCTTTATTTCCTTCCAAAGAAACCGACGAGGCCCGTTCTTTTTGCGAAGCAGCCGGCATTCGTCATATCTTTTGCAAACCGGATATTTTCGGAATCGACGGATTTGCCGAAAACCCGACAAATCGCTGCTATTTATGCAAGACAACGCTTTTCGTGCAATTCAAGGAGACGGCGGCCGAAAACGGATTCGAGCATCTGGCGGAAGGCTCGAATGTCGACGACGAAAGCGATTATCGACCGGGAATGCTCGCCATAAAGGAACTCGGCATTTTCAGTCCGTTGCGCGAAGCGGGACTTACCAAAGAAGAAATTAGGCGATTATCGCACGAAGCGGGATTGCCTACTTGGGAAAAACCTTCGCTTGCATGTTTGGCATCGCGTTTTCCGTACGGAGAAACCATTACTCCAGAAAAACTCAAAGCAATCGAAATTTCCGAACGATGGTTGTTCGACATGGGATTCAAACAAGCGCGCGTGAGATATCACGGCAACTTGGCGCGAATCGAAGTCAATCCCGATGAAATGACAAAACTGATGACTTCCGAAATACGCGAAACGGTATACCGCGAAATCCGTAATGCGGGATTTACCTACGTGACCGTCGACCTCAGAGGTTACCGCACGGGAAGCATGAACGAGACCATCGAAAAGTAAAGTCCCGCACGACAATAAAAAGAAAGACACCGAGATGCGGGAAAGTTTTGTAAGTTTGCAAAAAAGCGAATGTCGGGTCGCATGTTGCCGAAAAAGAAAACCATAGAAGATCTCGCTCGTGAGTTGAAACTTTCGAAATCGACCGTTTCGAGGGCGTTGCACGATTCGTATCAAATCGGGGAAAAGACCAAACAAAAAGTTCGGTCTTTGGCGGAGCAATGGGGTTTTCAATTGAATCCTCAAGCGCGGGGGCTGAAAACAAATCGCTCGTTTACTTTGGGCGTGGTCGTTCCCGAAATCGCGCACAAATATTTTTCGTCCGCCGTCAGCGGAATACAGGAAATAGTGTTACCCGCGGGATACAATGTGTTGATCGGTCAATCGAACGAGTCGCCCGAACGTGAATATAACGTCGTACGGCAACTGGTTGCGAGTCGCGTCGACGGGTTGATCATGTCATTGTCGGGACGAATGCATTATCGAGATTACTTGCAAACATTGATCGACGATGGTTTCCCGATTATCCTATTCGATCGTGTGAGCGACGAAATTGCTTGTTCAAAAGTGGTGATCGATCACGAAGCGGCGGCATTCAAAGCGGCGGAACATCTGATTAAACAAGGCTGTCGACGGATTGCTCATTTGAGCGGTCCGCAAGTATTATCCATCGCTCAAAATCGAATCAAAGGGCTTAAACGTGCGCTCAATACATACAAAGTACCGTTTATTGCCGAATTTCTGATCGAAAACGGAACGGGAACCGAACGCACCGCCGAACATATCGATCAATTGATGCAACTCCCCCACCCACCCGACGGAATTTCCTGTTTCAACGACGATGTGGCCGTTAATGTATTGCTGGTCCTCAAAAAAAGAGAAATCGCCGTACCCGAAAAAATAAAAATCATCGGATTCAACAACGAAAAAGATTGCCGCATCATCGAACCGAATCTTTCCTCCGTCGAACATCCGGTGGTGGAAATGGGAAAAGAAGCGGCACGATTGTTTTTGGAACAAGCCGACAAACCGACTTTCGAGATAAGAACGGTTACCTTCGAAACAAAGTTGATACCGAGAACATCGACGGGATGCTGAATTGATCGGTTTCGCAAAACGGAGCATGTCTCCGCGCCCGAAACAAAGCCGGCACCGCCGACTTTCCGACAGAAATCGACAAATACCGAAAAAGTTAACACCAATCACTGAGTTTCTTCTTCCTCGTATCCGTGTGCTTTGGCGGGCCAAGCCATTGCAAACATAACAATTCCGGCAACGGCAATGGCAGATATGGCAATACTCAAATTTTTCCGTACAAAATAGAACAACGCGTAACCGATCATACTCGCCACGATGGTGCGCGTTTACCAATATTTGAATCTTTTGGCCATTTCGGATGTCATGCTGTTGTATTTCATAGACACATAGGTTGTTATAAATAAATTCAGCTAAAATCGGTTGAAACCTACCGGGTTTTAAAACCCGGTAGGTTTATTATGTAAAAATCAATCAGATTTTGATGACTTTACCAAGTATACGAAAAATCCAATCAGTCGACTGCTTTTCCTCTTGCAAACGTCTTCACCACCCGATATTCCGCATCCAACAAGTTAACATCCGCCTCTTTTCCCGATGTCAACGAACCTTTTCGTTGGTCGATTCCCATCATGCGGGCAGGCGTACGAGACGATATTTTTGCCGCATCGATCAACGAAATTCCCGCTCGAGTAACAAGGTTGCGCACCATTACGTCCATCGGAGTGACGGAACCTGCCAATGAGGTACGCTCTTCGTTGAGCGCCATGCCGTTCTCTACCGTAAACGGGTGTCCGTAGATTCGATAAGTGCCGCCTTCCTTACAACCCGAAGCAATATTGGCATCCGAACAGATCAATAATTTGTCGGGGCCTTTGCAACGATACGCCATCTGTATTAACGGAACGGGAACATGAAACCCGTCGGCGATTATTTCGGCATACAATGCATCAAGCGTATGCGTGGCTTCGGTCATGCCGCATACCCGCAAAGTACCTTCTTTGCACACGCTCGACATGGCATTGTACAAATGCGTGATGGCGGTCATTCCGCGATCGACGGCCTCGGATACTTTGTCGTACGAAGCATCGCTGTGTCCTCCCGAAACAACAATCCCCAATCGACGCAAAGATTCAATGCGTTGCATGTTGCCCGATACTTCGGGCGCCAACGTGATACGTTTGATCACATCCCGATACGTCTCGATGATGTCCATATGCCGATCCTCGAAACGAATAAAATATTCTTCGGGCTGACTCCCCTTGTATTTGAGGTTCAAGAAAGGTCCTTCGAGGTGTGTTCCCGGAATTTCTGTTTTTCCCGGAATATTGCGACGTCCGGCTTCGCGTATCGCCTCGAAACACTTGACGAGATTATCGAAATTATCGGCGGCCAACGTTGGATATAGAACAGTAACCCCGTGTCGAAGATGAAAAGCGGCAAGCCCTTCAACAGACTCAACCGTTGCATCGTTGGTATCGAATCCGGCACCTCCGTGACAATGTGTATCGATGTATCCCGGCACGGCTGTTAAACCTGAGCCGTCGATTACGTCGGCATTACCGCTTGAAATCGGTTTTTCATTTACTTCGATGATGATGCTGTTTTCAAATACGAGCGAACCGTTTTCGATGATACGATCTTCCGTAACGACGGCAATGTTGTTGACGATTGTTTTCGGCATTTTTAATTACACAAAACCTACCGGGTTTTTGAAATCCGGTAAGTTTTAGCGGATTTGAATTTATTATATATCAGAATCTAACAGTGATGACTTCATCGATTATTTGATTGGAGGAAACGCGGAAATCCGCAATCGAGCTGCTCCCATGGGTATCAAAGTAAGTTCTTCCGTCGATCCTTCGGCACGGGCCGGATAAGTCGGCAATACGCCGCACAAACCGGTGGGACTTGTTCCCCACGACGGGATTTTTCGCCCTTTGGCCTTTATTTCGATGGGAACATCATTGACGGTAAAAGGATAATTATTCGCGGGCCAAGATTTTTTTATTACGGTAAACGATTGTTCGGGACGATCAACGTCGCACCGCAAACCATAATTCCATGGGCCGTCGGTAGAAATTTTCCATGCGGGCCATTCCGTGGTATTAAATTCTTCCTGCCAACGCGAATCAAAGATGGCGGTCGATTTGCTGTCGCATTTTTCATAAATTTCATTCATTTTTAACGAGAAACTCAACGGACCGTAATTAACGCCGATACTGTTTTGATTCACTTGCCATTGACGAACGTGAAGCGACATGGGAAGATCGACGGTCAGTTTGTCGCCGTTTTTCCATGTGCGTTCGATGCGGGCATATGCTCCGGGAGCCAATCGACCGCCGACATGTTTTCCGTTGATCAAAACACGGGCATTATCGCACCATGCGGGAATTCTGACGTACAAAGGGAATTGAACGTCTTTCGGCGTGTCGACGCGAATGCGGACTTGTTCTTCAAACGGATAGTTGGTCTCCTCCGTAACGTTTACCTCCGTTCCGTCGGCCACTTTCGCTTTCGCGGAACAAGCTCCGAAGAGCAATGCGGCTAAACCGTTGTCGGGAGTCGCGGTCCATAAATGTTGTGCATAATAAGGCCACGCGAAACCGTGGTTATGCTGACAACAACGATTACTCAACGGATTCATAAGGAAGAAAGGACCTTCGTTCTGAACATCCGGAGAATGATTTTTTTCGTCGGAAATCGTCATGTTGGGCGAAGTAATGTAACGCAACGCTTTAAAGTCGGGCATCAGCATCGCGGGATAGGTATTGAATGCCACTTCTTCGCAATGGTCGCCCCAAAACGGATCGCCGGTGAACCGCAACAACATTTCGTCGGAATTCATTTGTTCCGCGGCGCCGCACGTTTCCGCACCCTGTCGCGGATCGATGAACCCGAGACGGCAGTTTTCGTCGGCGCCGTACATCCCGCCGGGAACTTGTCCGAACGTGCGTCGAATTAATCGAAAATCATTGTAGGTGGCACGCAAGTCGGCCGAATCGGCGCTCTGCATCCACCAAGTTGCCGGCTCGCGGAAACATTGCGCTACATTGACCACATGCCAATTCGGCAACGTCGACTCCTGCCTCCAGTCGGCAGTGTTACGATGTATTTTATCCGCCAAATCGAGCAACCATCTTTCGCCGGTGATGTTATACAACCAATACACACTGTACAGATTATCGCCTCCGCGACTTTTTTCCCAAAAATGTTTCAAGAATTGATCTTCGGGGAAATTCAGTTGCCATTGAAAGTATTTTTTCATAAAAGGAATCACCCGCGGATCACCCGAGCGTTCGTAATGCGATTGCAGGCACCAAAGCATGAGCATGTTTCCCCATAAATCGGGGTTTCCGCGTCGTTCGATCCACGGGCCGAAAAATCCGTCTTCGCGTTGAGAATTCAAAGCGCCGTTTAACCAGATTTCGGCCTCCGCCGTCATTTTCGGATCATCCAGAATGTACGCCAAATCGGCATAACCTCTCAACCAATAGGGAACTTCTTCCCATCCGTAAAGTCCTTTGCCTCCCGAATTCAGCCAAGCATTGTCCTTCTTATCGAGCCATACGCTGATTTCGGTTAATCGTCCGTTCATGCCGTCGCGTTGGCGACGAAGACATTCGCCGATCCAACCTTCGGGACGAACGGAGCCGACGGGGAGTTTGATGAAATGCGTCGGTTGCAACGGAGCGCGATTACTCACGTAATGAGCGTTAACCGATGTCGTTATCGGTCGCGAAAGGCATTCGATTCGCACGTCGGACTCGGATACGCATGACGCAAGCCCGATGCCGACCATCATTGATATAAAAATGCGAGATGTTTTCATAGTTGTTGGTTTTAGATTCGGACAAAAAGAATTTTCGGAATGTTTGATGCTAATTTTAACAAAATTCGAATCAAACCTACCGGGTTTTAAAAACCCGGTAGGTTTGGTGGTTCATTCAAAGAACCGAATATTCATTATAAAGTTTTCTATTTTCTTTCTTTGAATTCTTCGATGAGGTCGCGACAATATTTCGTTAATCCGATTACATCGGCGCCCACGTTGATGAATTGATAACCCATGTTGATGAAATTGTCGAGATTATCGATGCTGCCAGTTGTTGCCGCGTATTTTCCGTATTTGCGGGCTACTTTGGCAACACGTTCTCGCGTCTCGAGCAATTTCGGATGATTCCATTGTCCCGGCGCACCGATTCCCTGGCTGAAATCGCCGGGACCGAAAAACAACATGTCATAACCTTCCATCGCAGCAATGGCTTCCAAGTCGTCGAGCGGATCAGGATCCTCGATTTGCAACACCACAAAACGTTGTTCGTTTGCTTGTTTGATGTAATCGAGCAAATCGACGGAGGTATATGCGCCGTCGCTGCTGCCTCCGTCAATCGGACGAAGTCCGACCGGATGGAAACGGGTCATATGAACCACTTTTTTCGCATCGTTCGCATTCATGATATGCGGAACCAAAATTCCCGTCGCATCCAGTTCCAAAGGCTTGATATAATCGCTGTAACTTCCTCTGGGCACCCGAACCATCACGTCCGTATCCCGAGTTTTTGCTGCCCAAATCTGCGACTGTAGGGCCGACCAATTTTGAGACGTATGCTCCATGTCCAACCAAATGCAATCGAACCCCGCCATTGCGACCAATTCGGCGGCTTGCCCGTCGCAAAGATTCAACTTAAAACAATTCACGACTTCTCCGGCTCTCAATTTCGCGAGAACGCGGCTTTCTCTCATCTTCATCATTATTTATTTTTGGTTTTAAAGAATAAACTCGATACATATCCGACGATAAAAGCGGACAGAAATCCCGTTGCGGAATAGAGCAACAGGTGAACCGCTTGATATCTGCTGACCGCAATTTGAACGATAACGCTCGTGACGAGACCGATAACGGCTCCTTCTCCGTTTGCGCGTTTCGTCGCAACGCCCAACAGGAAGATTCCTCCCAAACCGCCGATGATCAATCCCACGAATTTGTTGAATTGATCCCAAAGCGATGTGATATTCCACGTTGCCATGACCAACGCAAAAGCGGTTCCGACCAAACCGGAGATCAAGGTGGCGCGTCTCGCAATCTTCAACGTATTGGTTTGTTTCGACCATCCGAATCGTTGCGAAAAATCGACAACGTATGCGGACGATATCGAATTCATGCTTGCACTGAGACTCGACATGGCGGCCGCAAAAACTCCCACGATCAATAATCCGGAAACCCCGTCAGGCAATTGGGAGATAATAAACCATGGAAAGACGGAATCGTTGTCGGCCAATGCATTATTCATCTCTGAGGGATTGGTTTTGTAAAAAACATACAAAAGTATCCCGATTCCGAAAAAGATAATCACCACGGGGATGGCGAGCCAAGCATTGACCCAGATGCTTTTGATGGCCGATTTGGTATCCTTCGTGATAAAATAACGCTGCACCATGGTTTGATCGGCCGTGTAATTGGTCAAATAGGTAAATATCGACGACAGGAATATCACCCAAATGGTCGGTTTCTTGAAATCGAAAGCGGTATCGACGAGATTGAATTTCCGATCGGCCAAAGCAATGTCGTAAACGGCAGGCATTCCCCCGTCGATTTTCAGAAAAACGATAACCATGGCCAGAATGGCGCCGCCCATCAAAATAAAAACTTGAAGAACATCTGTCCACACCACGGCTTCAATCCCTCCGGACATCGTATAAATCAAACTTCCGATTCCCATCAATACGATACATAGATAAATATCGATACCGGTAACCACATTCAACGCCAACGACGGCAGGAATAAAATAATCCCCATTCGACCGATTTGGAACATCATGAAAAAGAAACTACCGATCAAACGGGTTCCCGTATTAAATCGGTGTTCCAAATATTCGTATGCGCTGGTCAGGTTCAATTTTCGAAAATACGGAACATACAGGTAAATCAACAACGGAACAATCAACAACGTTCCGAAATTCAAGAAGAAGTAAGCGCAATCCGTAGCGTACACTTTGGCGGGAGTAGCAATATAGGTGATGGCGCTGATACTGGTTCCGAAAATA
>JAVBNP010000064.1:0-6558 GCA_031551455.1 Bacteroidales bacterium
ACCGAATCACTGTTCCAAGCCCAAAGCCCCACATTGTAGCTGTCCGAACGCGACGCCGCACCGACTACTTTGTTAAATTCCATCAATGCTTTAAACGATGTTTGCGGGACAATGCCGTCGCCGCCGATACTTTCCAGATCATTACCGCGTATGACGACATTTAAGTTTGCTTGATAAAGTCCCATTTTGTCCATCCACGAATTCGGATAGAAATTATTCCGGGGTCTGCGTTGCCAATACGAACTGACACCGATTCCCGTACGATTCACCATGTATACGCGATTATTCATGATGCGGACTCCGTTAAAGTACGACGGTTTTTTTCGTCCCAATACCGAAACCATGATACCTCCGCTCCCGTGAAAGTCTTTCGTGTCATCTCCTTTTACGTGATGCACGTGATTGTTGCGAATGGTGATACCCTGCAACTCGCCGGTATCCGAAGCCGCTACAAAAATTCCGCGTCTTTTTTCGTATCCGTTGTCGTTAAAATCTTCGATTACGTTATCCGGCATATTCGTAATTTCCAAATTACTGATTACCCAATGTTGTTGGTTGTACAGCAATACCGTTTGAATGGTTCGATATCCCTCGAAATCGACCGGATCCGCATGTCCTCCGTGAATTTTTGGTTTTTCGAAACCGCCGTATTTGGAAATGACTATGGGACGTTCCGCCGTTCCCGATCCTCGCGGAAAAAGCATCCCCAACCACTCTTGTCCCGAACGAAATAAAATAGTATCGCCCGGTTCGAATGTCGTAATATTAACTTGTCGGAGCGTTTGCCATGCGGACCGTGGAGAATGTCCGTCGTTATTGTCGTCGCCGGTTTTCGCATTAACATAGTAAGTCCGTCCGTGTGCCTGCCAACAAATAAACAACAACAACATTCCGATGATGCCGATCATTCGTTTAAGTATTTCGCAAGTTTTTCGAACCATTCCCGTTTGTAAGACAATATCAAGCGTAACACAAATGTAACAAATATTTCGGAGTCGTCAAAATGGAGCGATCATCATGAAAGTACAAAAACAACTTTCCGTTCGGGTGCCTAAAAATTGAACGAAAAACGGTCCATATCATCCAGCACGGGAAATTTCCGACGGAAATGATGTAATTCGGACAGCGACAAACTAACACTTACCGCTTCCTCGGTGTCATCGCGTAACTTAACGACGGTTTCGCCTTTGGGGCCGAACACAACCGAGTCGCCTTTATGCGGCAATCCGTTTTCGTCCATGCCGACGCGATTGATTCCGACCACGTAACATTGATTCTCCAGTGCCCTCGCTTTCAGTAAAGTCAGCCATGCATCACTGCGCACCGACGGCCAACTTGCGGGACATAATAATAAATCGTACGGATTGTCGGCACTGTTGCGACACCATGCGGGAAAACGCAGTTCGTAGCAAATAACCGGTTTTATTTCCCATCCGGCGCAATGAAACCGTTTTTGTTCCATTCCTGCCGTAAAATATTTCGGTTCATCGGACATACCGAACAGATGATGTTTATCATAGTGTCCGCCGGATCCGTTCGGTTCCGTCCAATAAAAACGGTTATAACGGTGTTCGTCAATCGATACCGCGATACTTCCGGTAACCACGGCGCCCGTCAATGTCGCTTGTTGTCGCATCCACGCCAACGCCGAGATATGATTGTTTGCGTTATCCGTATATTCAACGTTCATGCTGAATCCCGTGGAAAACATTTCGGGAAGAGCAATTAAATCGGTTTTACCGATCAACGGTTGAATGAGTTCGCTCAATCGGGATAAATTATAGTCCGTATTTTCCCGGGTTGGAGAATATTGTATCAAACTTACGGTAAGATTATTGTCGGGCATACTTTGTCGGGTTAAAAATTCGGTTCGGTTTGTTGTTGAATTCTTGTACTTTTTGTACAAAATTAGTTGTTCCGAAAGAATTGTCGATATAATTTGTCGGAATTTTATTCTTGCGTTATTTCGATAAAAAACATAGTTTCGCATTCATGTAAATTTGTTCGTAAGCTCGATTAAATGAACACTCAACATTATTTCCGGAATTATCTCGCCAAACACCGGTTTCTCCCCGCCATTTTGAATTTGCCGGAACGTCCGCCGCAAATTATTGTGGTGATTCCTTGTTATAAGGAGCCGGCTCTGCTGCGTTCCCTGCAATCGTTATATCAATGTCGAAGAGCGAAACGGTTTACGGAAGTGATCGTCGTGATTAATTATCCGGACAATGCATCGGATGAAGCCAAACAACAAAATCAAAAAAGCCTATCCGAAGCACGATCGTGGATGGAGGCGCACAATGATGAAAAATTGCATTTTCATGTTATTGATGTACCGGATATTCCTAAAAAAATCGCCGGAGTCGGATTAGCGCGTAAAACGGGTATGGATGAAGCCGTGTATCGATTTGACTCTTCGGGTGTTTCCGACGGAGTCATTGTCGGATTTGATGCCGACTCGGAGTGCGACGAAAATTATTTGGAAGAAATCGAACGGACTTTTTTCAACGGGAAAAACATCAACGGTGCATCTGTTTATTACGAACATCCGATAGAGGGAAGCGAATTTTCACCCGAAATATACGAAGGAATCATACTTTATGAGCTGCATTTACGATATCTGAATCAAGCCTTGCGCCATACGGGTTTTCCGTACGCATACCATACCATCGGTTCGGCTTTTGCCGTGCGCGCCGAGGCGTATGTAAAACAAGGCGGGATGAACAAACGTAAAGCAGGTGAAGATTTTCATTTTTTGCAAAAAATCATTCCGTTGGGGAATTATGTCGAAATCAACCAAACACGAGTTATTCCTTCGCCGCGCGAATCGGATCGGGTACCGTTCGGAACGGGTGCCGGAATCCGTCGTTGGATAAACGGTGAAAAAGAAGTTTTGTATACTTATCCGCCGGAACCGATTGCGGATTTGAAGCGTTTGTTTTCGCTTGTCCCCATTTTTTATAAGGCGGATCCGAGAAATATCGAGAAAAATATTTCATCCCTTTCGCCGACATTGCAAGCTTATTTGGAACAAAACGATTACATGCGGCATCTTATGCAAGTCGGTGCCAACAGCGCATCGCCCGAAACCTTTACGAAAAGATTTTTCGATTGGTTTGACGGGCTTCAAACGGTAAAATATTTGAATGAAAGTTGTCGTCGCGATTATTCGAAACAACCCGTTGAACAAGCGGCGAGTTCACTGTTGCGAAAAACGGGATACGACACAACCTCTTTTGATACGGCAAGAGAATTGTTGCAGCTATATCGAAAGATCGAAAGAGGATTTTGAGCAATAAAAACATGCATATCCCGATATATGCCCAACATAAAGTATTACGTGCCGGAGGCACAACTTACTTCAGCCCGATGGCAAGCGAAGCGGCGCCTCGGAGTTAGAAATGAATTGTAAATATGCGCCCCGAAGGGAGCAGCTTAAGCTGCACTTGCAGTACGCCGTACCATGTTGTTCGAACTTTATCCGAGGCGTTGCCATCGGGCTGAAATAGATTGCCTCTTCGAAGCGTTATGTAATCTTTATTCGACAAAATTTAAATTATCCGGTAGGTGTACGGAGATATGCATAAATAAAAAACACGAACCGTATCGGTTCGTGTTTTCATGAAAAAAGAGAGTTCGTTTATTTCTTGATCCCCAACTGCTGTTTTACTGAAGATAAAATATCTTGCGCATCGGGAGATTTATAATGTACCGCTTGTATATTTAGAACATACGTGATTCCTTGTTCTTTAGCTACCGTTTCAATGGCTTTGTTGGCTTTTTCCAGAATGGGCTGCATCAACTTCGCTTCTTCCTGCTGCATGTTATCCATGGCCGATTCCCGAAATGCCTCAATTTTTTGATTCATGGCTTGTATTTCTTGTTCTCTCGATTGACGTACCAAATCGGTCCAATTTTTATTGTTCGCGAGATAGTCTTCGTACTTCTTGTTGCGTTCGACATTCAATAATTCCATTTCGTCTTGCAGTTGTTTTTGAACTTTTTGCAGCTTTGCCATTGCGGAATCACGTTCCGGCATGGATGTAATCAATTCTTGCATATCAATATATGCCAATTTAAGCGGCTTTTGAGCGAAAGTGTTATTCGCAAACGCAAGAAAGGCAACGACAAGAAAAAACTTAAATAAGGTCTTCATTTTGATGGTTGATTTAATTTTGGGTGCAAAAATAAATAATTATTTTTTATATCCTAATCTTTCGAGTACTTCATCGCTTTTGTCCTGTTTCGGGTTGGCATACAGTACGCTTGCATCCGAAGCAGTGTCGAATATGGCTGCATATCCGCCTTCAACGGCTAATTCTTTAACGGCTTTATAAACTTCATCTTGAATCGGTTTAACCAATTCCTGTTGTTTTTTTGCCAACTCCCCTTCGGGACCGTAATATTTATTCTGTAACTCCTTGACGGATTTTTCCTTTTGAATGATTTCGTCCTCGCGTTTTTTCTTCATATCCTCCGAAAGCATTACTTTTTCGGCTTGATAATTTTTATACATTTTTTCGATTTCGCCATATTGCGTTTCGATTTCTTTTTGCCAATCGGTCGATAACTTCTCGATTTGACCTTGAGCCGATTTATACGCGGGAATGTTGTTTAATATATATTCGGTATCCACAAACGCAAATTTTTGCGCAGCAGCGGGTAAGGCCGATAAACCGAAAAACATCAATAGAATGACTGCCTTTTTCATTTTGAATCTGTTTTATTATGAACTGTACTTATCTTAAATATTATCCGATCTTTCCGTTTGTCTTTAACATTTGTTCAAAAACGAATTCGTTATCGATTGTTTTAGAATTGTTGTCCGAGAACAAATTGAAATGCTTGTTTTTGACCCGGGTCGAATCCGTAACCCCAATCGATTCCCAACATACCGAACATCGGGAGGAATGCGCGTACACCAACACCAGCCACACGTTTTAAGTCAAAAGGGCTGTATGTCGTGAAATCGTACCATGCATTTCCTGCTTCGGCAAATGCCACTATATAAATGGTTGATGACGGTTGATTGATCACCGGATAACGCAATTCTATATTGGCTTTAGTATAAACATTAGCCTTTTTGAACATGTTACTGGTGGTCGATTCCGGAGAATACGGAGTCAAAGAACTATCATCGTACCCTCTCATCGGAACAATTTCTATGCCATACATTTGATATGTTGCCATACCCGATCCCCCCATGTCAAAACCTTCATACGGCGAATATCCCGTTTTCTTTTGATAATATCCCAAATAACCGAATTGATAATTGGTAGCCAACACGAATTTATCAATTAAATTGAGATACCACGAAGCTTTAAATATCCATTTGTGGTATTCGATCCATTTGTATTTTTCCTGCGGAGTCGCCGAATTGTAATTAATGTCATTAAACAATGACCAAGGCGGCGTTGCGTGCACGCTGAGTGATATGTTGGAGCCGTTGCGCGGATAAATAGGCTGATCCATTGAATTACGCGCCAACGTAACACCGAAATTGATGTTGTTGGATGTCCCGTTTCTGAATCCCAAACTGTAATATCCTCTACCATCCCAGTCTTTTACTTGATACCTCATGTACGACACATCGGTGGTCAACGAGAACCAGTCGTCGGGCCATTTCAAACGTCGTCCCAAGCCTACGGTTATCCCCGAAGCTTTATAAAATTGGTCGGCGCCTTCGGTTCTCCAATAATAAGAGCGGTTGGTCATTTTTGAATGATAAAGCGAAATTGAGAGCGCATTCGGTCTTTTGCCGCCCAACCACGGTTCCACAAACGTGATGTTGTATGACTGATAATATCTTCCGTTGGATTGGAGAGACAAACCGAGCGTTTGTCCGTCACCCGACGGAACGGGACGCCAAGCTTTCGGATCAAATATCCGGCTTGCCGCGAAATTGTTAAATCGTACACCCACGCGTCCGATAAACATTCCGCCGCCGTAACCCGCAGATAATTCCAATTGGTCATTGGCTTTTTCTTCCAATACGTATGTAACGTCAACCGTTGCATCCTGCGGTTTGGGGACAATATCGGGCTGAAGTTTTTCGGGATTGAAGTGTCCCAACGTAGCCAACTCGCGAACGTCCCGCATCAATTTTTCCTTGCTGAACAAATCACCGGGACGAACACGAAGTTCGCGACGGACCACATGTTCGTTTGTTTTGTTGTTCCCCTTGATCATCACGCGATCGATGGTGGCTTGATCGCCTTCGTAAACACGCATTTCCACGTCCACCGAATCATTTTCGATACGCAGTTCCACCGGCGAAATGTTCGAAAACAGGTAACCGTTGTTGGTATACAGCGAACTCACCGCATCTTCATCAATATTGAGACGCTTCGATAAGCCTATTTGATCGTATATATCGCCTTTTTTATAACCCAATACCCGTTGCAAAACATCGGTCGTATATTTGGTATTGCCTATCCATGTGATATTGCGATAGTAATACTTGCGCCCTTCGCTCACTCGAATATGAAGTACAACGCGACTATCTTTCACGAAAGTGATCGAATCGTTAATAAGTTTAAAATCACGATAACCATTTTT
>JAVBNP010000268.1:0-7355 GCA_031551455.1 Bacteroidales bacterium
GGTAATCTTTTCTATTCCGGTACCTTTGGAAATTTCATTTACAATATCTGCCTTTGTCATGTCTTTAACTTTAACTGTTATTATTAATTATGATTACAATTTTTCCGGGTGCAAATATATACCTTTCTTATAGATTATTAAAATATAACACCCATTTTTGTATGTTTTTTTTATGCAAAGTGTAAATTTTTTTTGAATGACGGGTCAAAAACTAATCGATTGGTACGAAATAAATAAGCGGAATTTGCCTTGGCGGGATACCGAAGATCCTTATTTGATATGGGTTTCGGAAATTATTTTGCAACAAACAAGGGTCAATCAAGGAATGGATTATTATTATCGCTTTACGGAAGCCTATCCCGATATTTTTTCCTTGGCCGATGCAAATACGGACGATATTCTGAAAATATGGCAAGGATTGGGTTATTATTCGCGGGCACGCAACATGCACTTTGCCGCAAAACAATTGGTAAATACGTATCAAGGAAAATTTCCCGAAACGTATGACGAGTTGATCACCATTAAAGGAATCGGCGATTATACCGCATCCGCCATTGCTTCCATTGCATTCGGACAAGCCGTTCCCGTGATCGACGGAAACGTAAACAGGGTAATTGCCCGTTTGTTCGGCATACAACAACCGATCAACAAACCCGAAGGCCAAAAGTTGATTCGCTCGTATGCCGAAAAATTGATGGTTCGAAAATCTCCCGGGACGTACAACCAAGCCATCATGGAATTCGGCGCTTTGCAATGCGTTCCGCATCGACCCGATTGCGACCGGTGTATTTTGAAAACGATATGTGTTGCATACAAAAATAATTTGACGGATGTTTTACCCGTCAAAGTGAAGTCGGCCAAGATGCAAACACGTCGGTTGCATTACTTGGTAATTAATTATAAAGATAAAACCTATATCGGACGTCGTTCCGTCGGCGATATATGGGCCGGATTATACGAATTTCCGATGACGGAAACCGAAACGGAAATCGACTTGGATGATCTGAGCCGTTCGGAAATATGGCAATCATGCTTTAAAGGACAAAATCCGCAAATCCGATCCGTATCGTCCGAAGTCACTCATCGACTGAGCCATCGTATTCTTAAAATTCATTTTTACGAGATTTTTGTCGAAAAACCGATACATATACCGGGTATGATTGAAATACCGTGGGAAGATATCGGGCGATATGCCGTGCCGAAAGTAATCGATAATTATTTAAAAACCGGAAGCTTCTTTCCCGGTTCTTTTTCGAAGATGAATGAACATGCTTTTCAAAAAATAACCAAATGAACAGATCTTTTTCCGAGTATGCACCGCATGCCGTTCCTTTGCCCGACGAACGAAAAACTTCGGTGGTTTTTATCGGAGCGGGAAATCTCGCTACGCATTTATCGTCGGCTTTGCAAGAGGCGGGTTTTCCGATTGCTCAAATATACAGTCGTACCGAAGCCTCGGCAAGTAAATTGGCCGGATTGTTGAAAACGCGCTATACCGACGATATAGCAAACATTGATATCGATGCGTCCTTATATATTATTGCCGTCAGTGACGATGCCGTTGCGCACGTATCCGAAAAATTATCGACGGTTGACGGATTGGTGGTGCATACGTCGGGCAGCGTACCGATGAATGTATTTTCGGGCAACGTACGAAATTACGGAGTGTTGTACCCGTTGCAAACCTTTTCGAAGTCCCGTCCGGTCGATTTTTCGGAGATTCCGATTTTCTTGGAAGCCGATAACTCCGAAAATTTGCGAAAACTCCGTCGGATTTCGGAAGAAATATCGAACAAAGTATACGAAGCAACATCGGAAGAACGTATTCAACTGCATTTGGCGGCGGTTTTCGCATGCAATTTTGTCAATTATCTTTATGATGTGTCTGCCCGAATTGTCGAGCAAACCGGTTTCGATTTTGATGTTCTGTCTCCGTTGATTCTCGAAACGGCCCGTAAAGCGTTGGCATTGGGTAATCCGCATCGGGTACAAACGGGACCTGCCGTCCGCAACGATTTGAATGTAATGCAAAAACACATGGAACTTTTGTCGAACCGACCCGAATTGAGAAATCTATATGTGCAAATAAGCGAATGCATCGTAAAACAACATCGATAAATACTCTATTTGGCATAAAATCGTTTACTTTTGCAATCGAAAATCCGATAGGCAGATCTTACCAAAAAACATCATCGAAAATGACATCACGTTTAAATCGTGATTTTTATACGCGCGACGTACTGATTGTGGCGCCCGAGTTACTCGGCAAAATATTGGTTATCGAATCCGGAAAAGAAATTTTCCGTTACCGTATCACCGAAACGGAAGCCTATCGAGGTGTCGCCGATTTGGCTTGTCATGCAAGCAAAGGACGTACTTCGCGTACCGAAGTAATGTTCCACCTTGGTGGAGCGATATACGTCTACTTGATATACGGCATGTATTGGATGTTGAATATTGTTACCGGCGGAGAGGATGAACCTCAAGCCGCTTTGATTCGGGGACTTGACGGATTGTACGGTCCCGGACGATTAACCCGTAAATTGAGCATCGACGGAAGTTTTTACGGTGAAGATCTTACCGTTTCCTCGCGTATTCGACTCGAGGACGACGGATATGTTCCCGAGCATGAGACTGCCGCACGTATCGGTATCGATTACGCCGGCGAATGGAAAGACATGCCTTGGAGGTATTTTGTAAAATCATAATTAATGTGTTATACTAAATTGATGTCAAGCCGGATACCTAACAGGTTTTTAAAACCTGTTAGGTATTGTTTTTCATGATTAAATTCTATTCAAGTTTGATGGCGTTTTTGCATCAATTGACGATTATCAATAAAATGCAATGAAAATAACTTTTTTGGATGCCGCTACCATCGGGGAAGTGTCCAATATGAACGAGATAAAAAGTCTGGGCGAATACGTCGAGTATGCCGTAACAAGTCCCGAACAACGCATGGAACGACTTAAAGGCGTTGATATCGTTATCGTCAATAAAGTAATCATCGATCGGGAAGTAATGTTGGCGTGCCCCGGTTTGAAACTGGTTTGCGTTGCGGCAACGGGCCTTAATAATGTTGATTTGGTATGTGCGGCCGAAAAAAACATTTCGGTAAAAAACGTTGCCGGTTACTCCACCGACAGTGTTGCGCAAGTGACATTTGCCTTAATCTTGGAGTTGCTTGTTCGAATACATTATTATAATGCATACATCCGGGACGGAAAATATGCTTCAAGCAATTTGTTTACGCACTTCGGACCGCCCTTTCGGGAACTTGCCGGAAAACAATTCGGTATCATCGGTTTGGGAACTATCGGCAAACGTGTGGCAACCATTGCCGAAGCTTTCGGTGCGCACGTTTCTTATTACTCCGCATCGGGTAAACGCCAAGATGTTCCTTATGCATATGTCGGCCTTGAAGATTTGCTGAAAAATTCCGATGTCGTGTCCGTGCATGCGCCGTTGAACGAACGTACCCGCAACCTTATTGATCGCCGACAATTTGCGTTGATGAAACCGTCAGCGTTGCTGATTAATGTGGGACGCGGCGGAATTGTCAACGAAACGGCATTGGCCGAAGCAATCGATTCAAACATTATCGCGGGCGCCGGGTTGGATGTTTTTACGCAAGAACCCCTTCCCGAAAATCACCCGTTAATGACGCTGCGAAACAAAGAAAATTTGTTGTTGCTGCCCCACATTGCATGGGCAAGCATGGAAGCGAGAACGGTTTTGGTTAGTCGTATCGCCGAAAATATCAAGAATTTTTTAAAAAATTAACACTCTGATTGTTCGGTATATTATGCTGACAAACAATTGTTTGAATGTTTGTGCGATCTCTTTCCTGCTAAAAAGTTGCACAAACCATGTAAAAAAAGCAAACAAAAATGTCCGATATTCGTAAAAGAGAGGTACCGGATTTAATATTCATGATTGAAATAAAAATATGAGTTCAACAAGCGAAGAAAAAATAAAACACGCGTTCAACGATAAAACATGGAATGAAATAAAAACCGAAGATTCTTGGCGTATTTTTAAAATTATGTCGGAATTTGTGGAAGGATTCGAAAAAATGGGCAGAATTGGCCCTTGCGTATCCATTTTCGGCTCGGCGCGTACTGCTCCCGACAATAAATATTATAAAATGGCGGAAGAAATTGCGTTTAAATTAACGCAATTCGGTTACGGCATCATTACCGGCGGCGGACCCGGTATCATGGAAGCCGGTAATCTCGGCGCCATGCGGGGGAAAGGACGCTCGGTCGGTTTGAACATCAATTTGCCTTTCGAACAAGAACATAATTTGTTTATCGATCCGGACAAATTGATCACTTTCGATCATTTTTTCGTGCGGAAAACCATGTTCGTTAAATACGCTCAAGGATTTATTGCACTGCCCGGCGGATTCGGAACATTGGACGAGTTGTTTGAGTCGTTGACGCTGATTCAAACCGAAAAAATCGGACAATTTCCCATCATTTTGGTCGGAAGGTCCTATTGGGACGGTTTGCTCAATTGGGTCAAAGAAGTAATGATGAAACAATACGGCTGTATCGGTGTTGGTGATTTGGATATTGTCACCGTAGTGGATGACGCCGACAGTGCTGTTGAAATCATTAATAAGTTCTATTCGAAATATTTACTGAGTCCGAATTTTTAATTGATTTGTATATCACGTAAATACATTTTTCGTATATTTGCTCCGTCATTTAGATGTAAATCATTCATATCATTTTTATGAATCGTTTTTTTACACCGTTAGTTGCAGGCATCATGCTCATCACTTTGTCGTCGTTTTTCAACAACGGCATTACAATCAGAATGGAGATGCCCGATGTTATTGAAGCCGGTACCGAAGTTAAAGTCAACATTACCATCAATAAAGGTAAGTTAACCGGATTTGCCAGATTTCAACAGGAATTACCGTACGGATTTACGGCATCGTCGATCAGTTCGGCCAATGCCGATTTCAGTTTTCAAGATCGAAAGGTTCGATTGATTTGGTTACAACTTCCCGATAATGAAGAAATAACCATTTCGTACGTCATGACAGCCAATGAGCGTTTGACGGGTAAAATGAATTTGGACGGACATTTTTCGTACATTGAAAATAACGAACGAAAAACGGTTGATATTAATCCCCAAACGGTTGCTATCAATCCATCACCAAACATCGATCGTTCCTTGATTGTCGACGTAAACGATTACGCCAAAACGGCTGTATTCGACTCGCCGATTTCCGTGACATCCCGTGTGATCTGCTTACGTCAAGAACCCGTTTGGATGCAGGATGAAAATGTCTTTTTGGTAACACTCTTGGTAAACAAAGAAGCCGTTAAGAAATTTGCCAAAATCGAGGAAGCGATTCCTTCCGGATATACCGCGGTGAATGTCGACAGCAAAGGCGGAATTTTCACCTATAAAGATAATTCGGCAAAATTTATTTGGATGGATTTGCCCGCGGAACCGTATTTTACGGTAACCTATAAATTGATTCCGGATGAAGGTTTGGCCGTGAATCCTTCGAATATGCAAATTGCGGGCGCTTTTTCGTACATGATCGGCGATAAAACGATAACTTCCGATGTCATCGAACGAAAAGAAACCTTAGCCGGTTTGAATCAAAGTCAAGTCAATAATCTGTTGAAAGGCATTGTTCCGGGACGTACTGCGGGAAAACCGGTAACGGTGGTTGCTTCCGCTTCCACAAAACCCGTTTCCGTGCGGGGAACGACTTCCGTTGCTATCGGAGACGGCATGTTGATGCCCGAATCGGGAATATATTATCGGGTACAAATCGCTGCGGGACATAAACCGCTTAGTCCTCAACGTTATTTCAGAAGATATAAATTGGATTATTCGGTCATGAAAGAACAACATGACGGATGGTTCAAATATTCGGTCGGCTCGTTTGCCGAATATAAGGATGCTCGGGACTACAGAGTACATTTGAGCAATACCTCGCCGCTCAAAGATGCATTTATTGCCGCGTACAACAACGGTAAGCGAATTACGGTACAAGATGCTTTGATGGCGTTAAACCAAAAGTGGTACAAATAAAGAAACGTTTCGCAGTGCTCGTTTTTAACTATGTGATCCGGAATGAAAAACCTTAAATCGATGAATGCTTTTAAGAGACTGGTAATTACTTGTGTGGGAATAGCGATGGGATTACTTTCGACTTATGCGCAAGATGATGAGAGCATTGTCGACTTGTTGACGCGTGAAGTGGAAGTCGAAAATCCCGTTTACATGCCGGTGCTCGGAGTGGGAGTGGGATATTTTAATTTCTTGGGAGATTTAAAGAACGCTTTTCCGAATATTAATGTAGGTAGACCGGGACTTCGGGTTAACGTAGCCACATTCTTGGGGAAAAAACATTACCTCAGAGGTAATTTGGTTTTTATGACGGGCAATATGTACGGTACGCAACGTTCGGTAACCGATACCAGCAAAAATCTGAATTTCAAATCGAATATATTTAGTTTCGGCGTTAATTTTCATTACAGTTTTAAACCTCTTTTGCAAGGTAAATATTTCGAACCGTTTATTTCCGTCGGGATCGAGACGTTGCAGTTCGACTCCAAAGCCGATTATGTATACGAATACGAAGGGATTAATTATCGATACCATTATTGGTCGGACGGTACCATTCATACAGCATCGGAAGACGTAGACCCGAATGCGGGTATTATCCGGCGGCGCGATTATGAATACGAGACCGACCTCCGAACAACCAATCGCAGCGGGTTGGGAAAATATGGACAATTTGCAATAGCCATACCGATCGATATCGGATTCGATTTTAACGTTTCCGAACGTGTTACGTTGCGTGCGGCCACTTCCTTGCATTATACGTTTACCGATTTGATCGATGACTTATCATCCAAATCGGAGAATCCCGATTATAAAGGGAAACCGGGGAATGATATGTACATGTTTTCTTATTTATCCCTTCATTTGGACTTATTCTCGTCCGATAAAGTCAAAATTGTCGAAGACCTCTTTGCCGATATCGAAGATTTCGACATGACCATGTACGAGGACCAAGATAACGACGGCGTTTTCGACGGATGGGATCAATGTCCCAACACGCCCGAGGGAATCCCCGTTGATACCATCGGATGTCCCTTTGATACCGACAGTGACGGAGTACCCGATTATTTGGATCGCGAAGCCTCGCGTACCGGCGCCATTGTGGACGAATACGGAGTGGAAATAAATGAAAACATGGTGGTGGGTTTACTCGACGGACAAGCCATACGACGCAGCGATGTGGAAACGTACCTGCTGATGCAAAAAGCACAAAACAAATCGCGCAGAGGCGAATCGTTACCGATACCCGAAAAATT